>JBASML010000158.1:0-7747 GCA_049656845.1 Syntrophaceticus sp. | reverse complement strand
GGATATAAGTAAGCCATTCTTTTTACCATTGAAAGCAATATAACAATAAAAAAACAAGCCCTGGCAAGTTAGTAGTTTGCCTGGAACAAGAATCGAAATCTTTTCTAATAAGGTAATACAGCAAACTTTGCCCCGATTAGCGTTGTTAGCTGTGTAAATGGCTGATCCCGTTCAGCAGTGAGAGAATATTATATCCACCATGATTACATTCAATAATATTGAGGGCAGTGTTATCCTGGCGAATCCGAAAGGCATTGTTTAGTTCAATATCTAAGAGACCGCAAATGATAGCCCTGATTGTGCCACCATGGGCCACTACAATAATCGTACCTGGGTCATTTTGATGTGCTAATTCCAAAATTTTATTGTATGCTCGTTCTTTTAAATCCTTAAAGTTTTCACCACCAGGTATCCTGATCTTACCAGGATGCTGATACCATTCTGATGCCAATTCCTTGTATTGTTCCATAATTTCCTGGTAGGTTAAACCCTCCCAGACACCAAAATTGATTTCCCGCAGTTCTTTTGTTACTTTCACAGGAAGATTATGAGGTGAAGCAAGGATAGATGCGGTTTCATAAGCCCGTTTCAAGTCACTGGAATATACAGCTTTAATCTCTTCTTTTTTTAGCCTTTTTGCCAAAAGCCATGCCTGTTCCCGCCCTTTTTCGCTGAGTTCTATATCTGTATGACCCTGGTAGCGGGAGGTGTAATTCCAAACAGTTTCACCATGGCGCACAAGAAACAATCTAGTCAACCCCAACACCTCCTGTTTACACTATAGCAAATGCAACCAGCAAAGCAAAAACTTCTGCTAATTCACAAGCTGCACCATAAGTATCTCCGGTAAGCCCACCTAGGAGGCGCGCAAATTGGCTAGCAAGGAGAAAACAGAATACCCCTGTTAGTAAGAAGATATAAATTCCTGATATTTGTGCAAGGCAAAAGAGAATCACTAAGGTTATGCCAGTTGTGACCCCAAAGAGAGCAAAATTATTATAGGCACTGAACAGCTTACCCAAGCCTTCTTTACGGGCGTAAGGATAAAATACCTGCATCCATACCATTGACTGTCTCCCTAAAACAGGAGCAGCGATCAAAAATAATAGCATCCCATGATCCAATTGTGCATAAATACTGTACTTGATAATTAGAATCAAGACAGCTCCAAGAACTCCAAAGGCACCAGGGTTGGTATCTTTCATGATTTCCAATCTACGTTCCTGTGTCATGCCGCCAAATAGGCCGTCAACTGTATCGATTAACCCATCTAAGTGGAGGCCACCTGTAAGCAGTACATAGATAAGTAGCAGCAAGGCAGCAGTAATCTGTTGAGGAAATATTATGTCAAGTAAGTAGTAGCTCCCCCATAGAATTAAACCGATAAGCAAACCAATAATGGGGAAAAAAAAGATGCTCTTTTGAAAATCCTCTGTTTTATAGACACTTTTCCTGCCAATCGGCATCCTGGTTAGAAATGTTAAAGCTACGAAGAAATATTTCATAAAAAGTTTTCCCTTCGTTAGTTAGTGGTATATTTTAAAAATTCTCAGGATTAGTGTGTAGTTTTTTAATATCAAGAGCCATACCTGATATCAAAAAATAAGCATGATCTGCTTCCTTAGCCATGATCTGGTTAGCCCATCCGGTCAGGTCACGATAGAGGCGTGCCTGAGGGTACTCCGGAACTACACCCAACCCTACCTCATTAGAAACAATGATCACATCAGCATAAGACTCCCGGGCCAATAATGCCAGTTTCTTGATCTCAGACAGCACATCCTGCTGGGATCGCTGACCACCTCCGTTTATGGAAGGGGAAAAGAGCAAATTAGAAATCAGGAGGGTGAGACAATCGATAAGCACTACCCCATCCTCTCTGCCGACTTCTTCAAGAACATTTGTCACCTCATAGGGCTCCTCGATGGTGGTCCAGGAAGCAGGTCGCCTTTTCTGGTGTTTTCTGATCCTGACTGCCATTTCCTCATCCAATGCCTCTGCAGTTGCAATATACCTTACTTTTTTCCCAGATCTCTCTGCTATTTTTTCGGCAAAACTACTCTTGCCGCTTCTGGCACCTCCTGTGATAAAGTAAAATTTACCGCGTTTCATCAAATAAACTCACTCCTCTGGTTTGAATTTTTGTGCAACATAGACAAGACGGGGTGCATTCTGATGAGGAGGAGAAAAGGTAAAGGCTTGATAGGTTCCCAGCACAGTAAACCCCGATTCGGTCAAAAGTGACCATACATCTTCACTATCATAGATTTTTTCCCTGTGGGTTTCAGAAAACTTTTCCTCCCTCTCCCCCTCCCCTTTAATTCTACAAGTAATATTGATCTCCCATAACTGTTCCTCTTCCTGATATCGGGTAGACCAGGCCAAGGAGTACTGGCCCTCCTCTGCCACAAAGAATTCATCGTTTTGTGGCAGAAGACGTGGCAGATAATTGAGATCAAAAATAAAAAAACCCTTTTCATGGAGGTTGTTGAAGACAGATTGAAAAGCGGATTTCAGATCACTAATATTTAGGATATAATTGAAACCGTCTTGGAAACATACAGCCAGATCAACTTTATGAGCTAGTTCAAAAAAACGCAGGTCACACTGCTGAAAGTTTATCTGATAGCCCTGATCAACTGTCTTGCGCCGGGCAATATCTAGCATTTCTGTAGAAAGATCGATCCCCATAGTTCTGTAGCCGCGCTTTGCCCAGGGGATGGTCGAATTCCCTGTACCGCAAGCAAGATCTACTACAGTTCGCGCCCTCCCCTGAAAATGCCTCATCAATTCTTCTACATAAGTGACCCAAGCCCCATAATCGATTCCTTGCATCAGCAGGTCATAAAACAAAGCAAGTTTTTCATAACTGGTTATATCCACTGTTTTCACTCCAGCTTGAATTACCGCCACCTGGGCGATATGGGTGTCTACCTAAAAAGAGATGTCGGAAACTAGAAATAGCATGTAGTCTCTACAAAAATTGCGTCCTAATGACCTTTTCCAGATGTGCCAGAGTATAGCACTCGTACATTTGGGTATAACGCTTGAATTTTTGTACAGATGGTAGGTCCTTCCACTCATCCTGGGGTAGGGTATTAAGCCAAAGGATATCCTTTACTTTTCTCTTCAACTTTATAAGCTCATCCTCCGCGTACTCGACTTCCAATGTTTTGGTATCACTGACAATAATCACAACTGTATTGGAGGTCAAAAGCAAGGGGTGTTGTTCACGTAAGGAGAAAAGCGCGTTGCCCATATTGGTGCCCTTCCCCCAAATGCGACTCTTTCCAATAAGCTTAACCATTGTATCCTCAAAGGGCTGTCGGGCATCAAAAAATGAGCTTACATGCTCAAGTTCCTCGGCAAAAATAAAGCTTTCAATGTTTTTTATAACGGCACTTAAACCATAAATAAACTGAATGATAAAAGCCGCATATCTGGACATGGAACCAGAAACATCGCATATTAAAAGAATTTTGGGTTTTTGGATTCTTTTCTGCTTATACTGCAGCTTGAAGATAACTCCTCCATAGCGGACATTAGCTTTGATACTGCGCCTCAGATCGAGCTTAACCGCTTTTTTGCTCATCCGATAACGACGTGAAATCATTGTCGCTAGTTTCCTGGAAAGCACTTTCAATAGATTGGTGACCTTTGGAAGATCCTGCTCCCCAATTCTTTTCATATCCTCATAAAGGATGCTGCTGTCTTCACTCAAATCATCTACGATCGATGCGATCACCGGATCATCCATTTCAGGGTCAGCAAGAAGATGGTAATCTGTAGACTCACCTAACCGTTGTTTCCATTGTCGTAGAGATCCCCGTACCATATTCTCCAGTGTCGGCTTAAACCTGCTGTAGCGGTCATCAGGAAGATCGCTGGCTGCGAGGTAATCCCGTATCTTTCTTTTTTCCTCTTCTGGGAGTTGGGCATAATACAACTTTTCCTTTTCTGTAAGGTCAAGGGCCTCCCCCTTGTATGCCAGATCTGTTGTTGCCTCCTCAAGTAGCCGTTGCCCCTCTGCTAGTTTTTCTTCCCATAACTTTTCCTGCTCTATTTTAATTTCCGGCACAGCAAAAAAGCTCTCAAAAGCCTGGTCAAAGATCTCCTGCTCATCATGATTTTTAATCATAGTAGCTGATAATGCCATTTTGAAATGATCACGGTTCAGGATATCTACCAGTGCTAGAGCCCGCATTGCTGTAATGGTTTCTAATATGCTAATTTCAATACCCAAGTGCCTCAATATATGCACAAAACGGGCAATGTTGTTTTCAATATAGTTCTGCAATCCTCTGCCCTCTTTCTATCTCCTAGCGATTTTCTCGATTAACCCATCTGGTCCCAGTTCTTTATAAAAAAGATCGATATCTTCTTTATCCTTCAGCAGCAAATTAATGGTTCGTTTAATATGCTCCGGTTCGAGCCTTTCAGCATTAAATAAAACAAGTGCATTAGCCAGATCCAGTGTTTCAGAAATTGAGGGTTTCTTTTTAAAATCTAGTTGATGCCTCAAATAGTGAACAGCCAAAGCAATTTCTTCTGCCAGGCGATCATCTACCTCTGGAACCTTAACTTTGATAATTTTAAATTCCTTTTCGATAGTGGGAAAATCAATATACAGATAGACACATCTTCGTTTCAGGCCATCTGAAAGTTCTCGTTCTCCGTTATTCGTCAGCACAACAATCGGAATATGTTTAGCTTCTATGGTTCCTAACTCTGGTATAGAGACCTGAAAATCCGAAAGCACCTCAAAGAGAAATGCTTCGAACTCCTCATCTGTCTTATCAATTTCATCGATCAAAAGTACAGTTTTTTGGGAGGCTTGAATTGCCCTCAATAAAGGCCTTTCTAACAGATAGTTTCGAGAAAAAAGATCCTCTTCTACCATTTCTTCGGCAGCAGTCTCTTTGATCAACTGTATTTTGATCAACTGCCTTTGATAATTCCACTCATAGAGAGCCTTGTTTTCATCAAGTCCTTCATAGCACTGAAGGCGAATCAGGTCAGTTTTGAATATAGAAGCCAATACCTTAGCGATCTCAGTTTTACCCACCCCCGGGGCCCCGGTAATTAGAATGGGCTTTTCCAGACGCAGTGCCAAGTATACCGGTACAATAATATCGTCTTCAGCAATATAGCCGGTTTTTTCAAATTCCTGATGCAGTTTTTCGATGGTGATGCTGTTTAATTTGTTGTATTTCATTATTATTCCCTCATTAAGTTTTTTTTAGATACGTTTAGCGCCTACATAGCGCTCCTGATACCATTGACTATCCATGGAAGTGATGATTACACCTTGGTTAGTATTGGAGTGAATAAAAGTGTTATTACCTGTGTAAATACCCACATGTCCGATCCCTCCACTTCCTCCCTTCACTCTTGAAAAAAAGACGAGATCGCCAGACGCTGGGGTGTTAACTTTTGTTCCAACTCCTGCTTGGTCACTGGCTACTCGAGGCAGGCCTATACCATGCTGTTGATAAACATAGTAGACAAACCCCGAACAGTCAAAGCCTTTTGGACTGTTTCCTCCATAAACATAGGGAACACCCAGATACTGTTTGGCTGTTTTCACTACATTTGATTTCGGTTGTGGTGCAGGGGTTGGTGCGGGATTTGGCTTAGGAGCCGGTGAGCTTTTCGGTACAGCTGATGTTATCGGCTTTTGTTCAGCAGGTGATGCCGAATTGACCTGCTGGTTTGAAGACCTGATTGTACCAGATACCAGTAGAGATTGTCCTGGAAGAACTCGATCACTTGTCAAACCATTAAGTTCTTTGAGTATTTCCACTGGTATCTTAAAGCTCTCAGCAATAACCCACAGGCTGTCCCCTTCTTGAACAATATATCTCCCACTGTCATTCATACCTCTGGAACCCCTGGAAGGCAGTGCTTCTTGGACTCTTAATTGTGTTCCAGAATCAGGTATAAGCAGTTCCTGCCCTGGCTCAAGTACATCACCTGGCAAATTATTGAGTTCTATAATGGCCTCAACAGTAGTTTGAAACTTTTGAGCAATCCCCCAAAGATTATCTCCCTCTTGAACAATATATTTTTCATTAGCAGGTGGTTCCTGGGTTTCTTTAGGTTGAGAAGGTGTCTGTTGTGATACAGCCTTATTCTTCTGTTCACTGTCTGTTTTTTTAGCAGATTGAACACCTTCCTTTTTGCTCAAAGAGTTATATGCTCCAGAAACAGCTGGTATTATAATGCACAAAACAGCAATTACTATTATTAAAAACCAAAAGTTCTTCCTTTTCATCTCGGCCCCTCCAGCAATAATATTAGATACAATCTTCGCTATTAGAGCTGAGATTCCTTCCTATATGTTACATTAGTCTAAAAAAGAGCGTATTAATTTCAAGTTTTCAATATCTTTTTTTGATACACTTACCTCCCCCAAAGACGGATATTCTGTGCCTGGGCCATGATAATCTGTACCTCCTGTCATCACAAGACCATATTTGCGGCAAAACCACTTATATTGATCTACCATATCTGGTGTATGGAAAGGATAATAAACTTCAATACCTAATAGACCTTTTTTCGCAAATGCGGGGATCAAATCGTCTCTCTCGGAGAGCCCAGGATGAGCTAACACCGGTACCCCGTTTGCCCTCTCTATGATCGCTATTGCTGAAAAGGGATCCAGTTTTTCTCTTGGAACATATCCTGGTTTTCCACGCAACAAGTACTTCTCAAAGGCATCCTTAATTGATGCAACATAACCACCCTCGATCATGGCTTGGGCAATGTGCGGCCTACATATTGTAGCCTCACCCGCAATGCTTTTAACCTGTTCATATGTTAAACTCACACCATGTTCTGCTAACTTATCGATCATTAATTTTGCTCTTCTCTCCCGAGCCTGGCGGATTTTAAAAAGAGTATTTTGGAGAAACTGAGAATTATATTCTAAATAATAACCCAGGATGTGTATTTCTGTATCTTCCCAGTCGGTATTGATCTCTATGCCTGGTATAACTTCAAGACTAGTTCCTCTGGCAGCCTCTAAGGCTCTATCAATACCATCTATTGTGTCGTGATCTGTGATGCTGATTACAGAAAGCTCTTTCTTGAGAGCTAGATTAACAATTTCTTCAGGTGTTAGTGTTCCGTCAGAGGCAGTGGAATGGATATGAAGGTCAGCGTACATTTAAATAGCTCCTTTATAACCTTTATAATATTTCTTTCAGCACTCGAAGGCAGTTTTCTCCACAGATCTTGCGAATTGCTGCATCCTTATAGTTTCTTTTTTCTAAATAGGAGATAATTTTAGGATAAATTGTCACATCCTTAATACCTACAAGAAGATTATCTGTGCCGTCAAAATCAGATCCAAAACCCAGATAGTCATCTCCCACCAGGTCACAAATATGATCAATGTGCCTTAGCAGTGGTTCTAATCCGTTTCCTGGTTCTCCTAGAAACTCTGCTACAAAGTTGAGTCCAATAACACCATTTTTTTGTGCAATTCCTTTAATCTGCTCATCTGACAGGTTACGGGGATGGTCCCATACAACACGGGAATTAGAGTGGGAGGCAATAACAGGATCTTCGCTTAATTCCAAGACATCCCAGAAACCTTTTTCCGCAATATCTGAAACATCGATAACCATCCCCATACTATTCATTTTTTTGACGACATCTCTACCAAATAATGTTAACCCGCCTCCTGTCTGTCTTTCTTCTACACCATCTGCGATTTCGTTGCGTTTATTCCAGGTAAGACATA
>JBASML010000157.1:0-2010 GCA_049656845.1 Syntrophaceticus sp. | reverse complement strand
GCCCCAGCGCCCCAGCGAAAAGGTTTCAGAAAAAAGGCGGTGCCAAAATTGTTTACCTTAAAAGATGTAGGCTATAGAAACATATTAGATATAGATAATTTGCTTATTCCCCCCTTACAAACCACCTGTGTTGTCGGAGAAAGCGGCAGCGGGAAAACCACCCTGCTAAAACTACTTAATAATCTGCTAACCTGTGACCGGGGTGAGGTGCTTTTTAAAGGAGATAATCTCAAAAGCCTGGACCCCGTAGAGTTGAGGAGAAAAATTGTCATGCTGCCTCAAACACCCCTCATCTTTCCCGGAACCATCAAAGACAACCTGCTAATAGGGCTCCAGTTTGCGGAAAAGCCATTTGTTAGCGATGATGTTCTCAAGGATATTTTAATGCGGATGAAACTAAATAAAGATTTGGAAGGAAATGCAGCCGAGCTCTCTGGGGGAGAAAAACAGCGTCTTGCCATCTGCCGCATCATGCTGATGGAGCCAGAGGCCTTGCTGCTCGACGAGCCTACTTCCGCTTTGGATGACGGCACAGAAGAGGCAACAATGGAGACGCTCGTTTCGTATGCCAGGAAAAACCATAAAACCCTAATTGTAGTTACCCACTCCCGGGAAGTAGCCCAAAAATACGGTGACATTATTGTGACCCTGCAGGATGGCAAGGTTCTTAAAGTAGAGGAGAGGAAAAACAATGACAAATAATATAGTGGAAATTGAGTTATGGCGCTTGCTGTTAGGTTACTTGTTTTTAGTCTTGTCATTGTTAATAACGCTGCGGCTTGGGGTTAAGCGGGAAAAAGAAATAATTACTGCTGCCTTGAGGATGACGGTACAGCTGATTGTGATGGGCTATGTATTGGTGGCTGTTTTTCAAGCGAACCACCTGCTCATTTCCCTCGGCGTCCTTGCGGTAATGGAAACATTTGCCATATACAACATCTACCAACGCGTCAAGGTTAAAATCAGCGGCAAACTGCGCCGCGTTATCGGTATGTCTATGCTGCTGGGCACAGCTGTTCCTATCATTTTCTTCCTGGCTGTAGTAATTAATGTGCAGCCCTGGTACGAAGCCCGCTATTTTATCCCCGTCAGCGGCATGATTATCGGAAATTCCATGACAGGTATTTCCCTGGGGGCGGAAAGGTTGATTAATGGCATGAAGTCAGGACGGGATTGGGTGGAAGGGTCTTTGATGCTGGGGGCCACACCATATCACGCCTCAAAGGTGGTAATAAATGATGCATTCAATGCGGCGATTATGCCTACCATAAATTCCATGGTGGGGATGGGGATCGTTTTTTTGCCAGGGATGATGGTCGGCCAGATTCTTTCCGGAGTTTCACCCCTTGTTGCAATCGAGTATCAAATTGCTATTATGCTAGGCATAATTGGCAGCGTTTCCCTGACCGTTTTTATTCTACTTCAATTTGGTTACAAAACATTTTTCAATGAGCGCAGCCAGCTGCAGCTGTAAATGATGCTGCTCTATCTGCTTTTTCCGGCCACTAGACCTTGTATGCTCAGGTTTTGTTCCAGCAAGACACTGAAAAAAGTGTCCTGCTGGAAACATGCCTACATCAAGGTAAAATAGACCTTATTCCCTTCCTTACAACCGCGGGCCAATTCGCAGTGGCGCAAAACAGCAAAGTGCCCCTGCAGTTCATCGGGAGACATCTGCATGTATTCTGCGAGCTCAGCCTGGGTCGCCTTTCCCTTTTCCTTCAGATAATTATAAATCTTCTTCTGGACAGGGGTGAGCCCTTCTAAGCCCTTTTGCCCCTGCAGTTCCCTGGCTGCCTTGGCAGCAGAAACCGCCCCGGGATCACAGGGCTGGGGGCGTGAAATAGTCTCAATATAACAGTCCTCACAAAGTGTCTGCCCCCCATGCTGAAAAGCTTCCTCTTTTGCTACTTCTACCTGACATTTTTCACAGCGCATTTAAGATCCCTCCTCACTCAATAGATTAATAATGCTTAAAGTATTGAACGGTACAGCAGTAAACAGCAGCTG
>JBASML010000156.1:0-2538 GCA_049656845.1 Syntrophaceticus sp. | reverse complement strand
GGTAATGTGCCTAATGCCTTACTGTGTACAGGAACTCCTGAAGAAGTAAAGGAATACTGCAAAAAACTAATCGATGTTTTAGGTAAAGACGGTGGATACATCATGGACTCTGGTGCCTGTATTGATGAAGCCAAACCAGAGAACATAAAGGCAATGATTGACTTTACAAAAGAGTACGGTGTCTATCGTTAACATTTTTATTTGTTGTGGGGCAGGTTTTTACCTTCTGTTCCCCCTATCTGCCCCTAACAAAACTATAAAGTTGTCATAATGAATTGAGGTGAAAACAAAAGAATGCTAATTATTGGTGAGAAATTAAACAGCACAATACCATCAGTACGCAAAGCCCTGGAAGAGAAGGATGTAAAGTTTGTTCAGGAAATGGCTGTCAAACAGTGTGAAGCCGGTGCTGATTATTTGGATGTTAACACCGCCATGGGTGACGAGGTCCAAGATATGGAGTGGATCGTACGCACTGTGCAGGAAGTTGTGGATGTTCCCCTGTGTATTGACAGCACTGATGCAGAGACCATTGAAAGAGGGCTAAAGGTACACAAGGGTAAGGCTATGATCAACTCAATCACCATGGAAAAATACCGCCTGGAGGGGATTCTTCCTCTAATCCGAGACAATGATTGTTCTGTGGTGGCCCTAACTGTGGATGATCAGGGTATTCCAACAACTGTTGAGGAAAGACTGTGCATAGCAGGTGAACTGGTGGAAGTCATTCAGCAGAACAATGTAGCTCTTGATGATATCTATATCGACCCACTGGTGCTGCCCGTGGCAGTGAAGACAGACAATGCACTAAAGTTTTTCCAAAGCCTTGATGAGATAAAAGAGCGATATCAGGTGAAGACTATTTCAGGCCTCAGCAACGTATCTCATTCTTTACCGAAGAGAAAGGTCATTAACAGGTATTTTCTTGCCATTTGTATGAGCATGGGTATGGATGCAGCGATCATGGATCCTATGGATGCCAAGATTATGACTGGAGTGCTGGCAACAAACCTGCTTTTGAACCAAGATAGAGTTTGCCAGGAGTATCTTACTGCTTATCGTAAAGATTTGCTGGAGGATTAAGATCATAAGGTTTATTAAGATTAAGGGGGTGGTTATAAGGAGATTTCGTTGCTGCTTTTTCAATGCGAGATCAAGATGCTCATTACACTATTTTGAAAGGCAGGGAGAGTATTAAATGAACGATGCAGAAATACTTCAAGAAGAACTCGCAAAAAAGTATCGGCAACCTAAAGGCGTAGAGCAGTTTGGAATTGAAGCTGTGCCTCCAGAACTAAAAACTGCTCATTGGTGGGATTTGTTCAATATCATTATTAACTTCCTGATTCAGCCTGGGATGATGGTTATCGCAGGTCTTGCAGTAGCTAGTGGTTTGTCTTTTTGGGGAGCTGTTGGTGTTTCAGTTTCTGGAGTACTTATTGCATATATTGCATATGTCGCCATGGCTACAGTTGGTGTTGATTACGGTATACCTGGCCAGGTTGCTACAAGGATGGCTTTTGGAATTAAAGGCTCTAAATGGCTTCCTTCTTTACTGAGGGTGCTAGCCTCTATTTACTGGTTTGCCTTTCAGACACTTGCAGGAGCAGCCGGTATTACTGCAATATTGAACACAGTATTTGATATTAATGTGAGTTTAATTGGAGTTAGTATTGTTTTTGCTATCTTCCAGGCATTAATTGCTATATTGGGTTATGATTCTCTGAAGGTTTTATCTAAGATTGCTTTTCCTGCGAAGATATTACTCACAGCTATGGTGCTCTATTTACTCGTGACCCATACAGACCCGAACTTTAATTGGAACAATGTCCTTTCATATTCAGGCACGATTGGTTGGCAGTGGCCGACTGCAGCTTTGTGGATCAACAGTGTTATGGCTGCCTGGATCTGCATGATTACGGATGCTTCGGACTTCTGTAGATATTCAGCTTCTAGAGTTGACATGTGGATTGCTACAGTTGCAGCCGCTTGCACAGGATCTTTTATATCGGCTTTTGTCGGTGCCTATGGAGCAGCAGCGACAATGGGACAGCATACCAACGTTTTTGAGTTAATGCCATCTATCACACAAAACAGTGTCGTACTGTTCTTTATTATGATTGTTATTGTGCTCGATAACTGGTGTGTTAATGTTATGAATGTGTACTCAGGCGGCTTATCTTTCAGTAATATTTTCACTCAATTAGGCCGCTTCTGGTCGACTATTCTAATTGCTACGGGTGGTGTGCTGCTTTCGGCAGTGCCCTCTGTTGTGAACCAGTTTACCGACTATATGAATGTAATGGGTACTTATTTGCACCGATTGCAGGTATTTTGCTGGTTGACTACCTATTCATCAAAAAGACATATATTGATGTGGTTGCTCTCTTTAAACCAGATGGTGCATATAGGTACACTAATGGGTTCAACCTGGTAGCTGTGGGACTCACAATTCTCGGCTTCATTTTCTATATGCTTGTGCCGGAAGCCTGGATCAAGAACCTGGTTACCATGGTTGTTGTAGGCGTAGTTTACTAC
>JBASML010000155.1:0-2560 GCA_049656845.1 Syntrophaceticus sp. | reverse complement strand
CCTCTTCTAGCACTGTACGTGTCTTGTCTGAATCCTTGATCCCGATATTGCGCCTGCGCTGGCAGTGACGGCAGAACATGGCACATCTGTTGGTGACATTGATGATCATGCGGTCAGGATAGCGTCGTGTTACTCCAGGAGCAGGAGATGTCCAGCCTTCAGCCATGGGGTCTTCGCTTCCTTTGGTGTCAGTTATCTCCAGTTTGCTGGGGATGGATTGTTTCCAAACACCACCATGGGGTTTATCGCACATTACTAATGCCATATAATAGGGTGACAGTGCCCAGCGCAGTTGCTGGCTGACTTCATTTAGTTCTTCTTTTTCTTCATCTGTTAAATCAACAAAAAGGGACAGTAATTCTACAGTGTTGATCCTGTTGTTTAGCTGCCAGTGCCAGTCGTCCCAATCTGTATCACTTGCTCCCAAGGCTTTTATGATGGTGGAGCGTGCTGTTTCATATTCATCTACAAGATCAAATCCTGTATGGATTTGATCTTTTACATTAAGATAGTCTTTGATCTTCTCCCTCAGTTCAGCTGCTCTCTCCAAGGCATACTGCCTACGTGTTTCGCTGTCACTCTGTTTGTGCAGGTGTTCTGGGTGGTGAGCAGTAGTTTCATTGTACTCAATAGCCATACAATTCCACCTTCCTTTCGTATATTGGGATTCAGCTTTACCTCAGGTGCTGTCTGCCGGAGCATAAACCGGACGGGTAACACCTTTGGGAAGTCTCACCGGAAACTTGTGTTTAAAACTGAGCTATTTATTATGGTAACAAAAGCTATTAGACTAAAATCTGTATCTTCTGAAAAGGCTCTGAAAAACATATTATGCGCGGGAGGGCTGCTTAGAGGTACAAAAAAACTGCCCGGAAAGCATATTTAAAGATAGGGCAGTGATTTACGACCAAACCAAAGCCTTCTTGGCCTTCCTTCCCATGCTTACGAGGTTAGCTGACGGGTTCGGGTTGTAAGGTAACCCTACCTCACACTTACTCATACATTGAAAGTTGTTGTATGAGAAAAACAGTTAAAAAACAGTTATTTGAGTGCGAGGATTCACCCCTAAAATTGGTTTCCCCGCTTCTCCTAAGAGAATTCAGCATACTGGTCAAAAGCATATTATTTTTCTTAATAATACTATAAATTTTAAATGGTGTCAATACATTTTCCTTTATATGGCTTATGTGTCTAGTTATGGTACAATATTCCATCCTACAGCATAAGCTGACCTAGAATAGATTTTGAAAGGGGGATTTTTAAGATGGCTGATCATCATCTTTATAAAAAAGCGATGGAGTATGACCTCGAGGAAATACGCTTACTGGCAGATGCTGCCCGGACGGCACCACCTCCAATTGCTCAAACACTGCTCGGAATAATCAAAGAAGAGGCCCAGGATGCGGAGTTTTGGAATACCCTTTATAGTTGTTGTGGTAATTACTACAGACCGCCTTGCCCGGACGATCCTGATGATATGCGACCTCCTGGCAAGTATTATCCCTATCAAAAAGATCCGCAAAAGGAGAAAAAAGAATAAAGGGAGGGATGAAAAATGACTGAAAATTGGCATGATTACTTAAGGCGTGTGATCAAATTGGATGAATCTGAAATCGAACTGTGGCATAGGATTGCTGAAATGGTGCCTAGTCATTACTGTAAAAGTATCATTCATATGATGATCCGCAGAGAAAAAGAAGAGATGGAAACCCTACGCATGTTGATGGATATGAACAGGCGCGAACCCTGTAAGGAGCCTTATAAGCCCTGGCCGCCCTGTCCACCGGATTATGAGCCTGACTATGGCCCTGGAAAAGATCCTTGTTATGAACAACCCTGCGACCCTATGCCATATATAGGAGAAGAGAAGGAAGAAGAATAGAAACCTGAAAATTTCAGAATCAAGACAGACCGACAGTATTGATGCTGCCGGTTTTTTCTGGGGTGTGTGCTATTACAGCGATTATAAAGTGCCGGGAGTCAATATTATGTAGGGTGAGGATTTGATTGTGTACTCTTGGGTATAGAAGTAGAATTAAAAAAACAACAATTCAGTGGTGTTTCTCATTGGTAGTAGATACCTTCTATTAGGTTGTTGGCGACTTTCGACAGCCTTCAATTTATTTGCCGGCATATATTCTATTATAATCCAACTGCTGCTAAAGTTTTTGTGTAATCACTCGATATATATATAAAGAAGAATGCGTACAAGAGAGGAGAAAAAGAGATGCCTGGAATTAACCGTGTCAGCGGTTTGGCAACCGGGTTGGATGTCGATCAGATTGTTAAGGATCTGATGAGAGGACACCAGATGCGCCTGGATAAAGTCTGGCAAGACAAGCAGATTTGGCAGTGGCGTCAGGATGAGTATCGCGCCATCAATACAAGTTTGCTTACATTAAGAAATAAGGTTTTTGACCTAAAACTGCAGGGGACTTTTCAGGCCAGGCGTACAGTATCGAGTGATCAAAGCCTTGTCACTGCCAGTGCCAACTCTAATGCTCCTGTTACTTCATACCAGGTCAAAGTTTCACAGTTGGCTACTGTGGCTACTAACAGC
>JBASML010000154.1:0-2577 GCA_049656845.1 Syntrophaceticus sp. | reverse complement strand
GAGATGACGCAGCCGATCTGGCGCCGCTCCTGCAGCTGTATAAAACCCAGGTGCGTGCACTAGCCTCACATCTTCAGGTGCCAGAAACAATCATCAGCCTGCCTCCCAGCCCAGATCTGATTGCCGGAATAACAGACGAAACAGCATTGGGAATTACGTATGCTGAGATTGATCAGATCCTGGCTGGTTTAGAACATAGAGTAAACCACCAGGAAATAGCAGCAGCAGTAGGAACTACTACGTCAGTTGTGGACAGTATTACCCGCCATATAATGGCCATCGAGGGGATGGGTCTGTGAACACAAGGGGACTGTCCCTCTGTGTTCACCCTCTGTGTTCACCTCTGTGTTTGGGGGCTGGCTAAAATCCGGTTAAGGCCACCTGAGAGTTAAGACCGACATGGGTGACAAACCCGGTATCTGGATAAAAGAACAGGTATCAGTGTCAGACATGTTAAGGGTCACTATGGTAAGGGTCACTGATGAATAGCAAACCGGTGTACGCCCGGCCATTTTCCTCTTTTCCAGGCTAGGCTAAAGCCTGAACAGTACATCCCCAAAGAAAGGAGTTTATTAAAATGTTGTACTTTGCTTATGGCTCCAACCTAAACTTAAAGCAGATGCACAGCCGCTGCCCTGATTCAAAGCCCGTAACCAAGGCGAAACTCAAAGGCTACCAGCTCTGTTTCAACCGTGTGGCAGACATCGTCAAAAAAGAAAACGGAATTGTTCATGGGGCTGTCTACATCGTTTCCCAAGATGATATTAAGAGCCTGGATATCTATGAAGGCTATCCCAATAACTACACTAAAATACAGGTAGTAGTGGAAGACGACCAGGGTAACACCCACGAAGCCTTTGCTTACGTGATGACACAGAAAGGCAGCCAGGAACCATCAGAGGCCTATTACAATATCATAAAGCAGGGTTATCAAGACTGGCAGCTGCCGATAAAATCCCTCAGCGATGCCCGGGAAAGAAGCTGTTAACATGGGACCAATCACTGGGACGGTTCTGGTGATGGGTCCAGGTACAAGCAAACAAACTTCTAAAACCACCTTCCTGCACGGTGAACCCGGAGTAATGGAGCCAGATACCAGATACAAGCAAGCAAAAAACCCCCATCAGAGACCAGCTAGCTAGGCCATCGGAGACTTCCGGTTATTATGGTATCAAAAACAGGCTGATTTCGATCTATACCCATATTTTCACTGGTGACAGTCACCTGGGAAGAGCTGGGAAGAGATGGGATGAGCGGGGAATGACTGCCAACAAAATGCTAAAGCGGGTGATGCTCATCTGGGAGTATATTGTTGCCATAACCTGTATTACTGATTCAACTGCCTGGTGACAACACTAGGAACAAAAGGGACGAATTCAAGCATTAACTCATGGAATTACCTCAAATTATTATGGTATAATACAAATGTAAATATCTAGAATGAGGTGATAACAATTAATATAAAAGTAACTGTTATCATTCAAAAAGAAGAAAACTGGTATGTTGCAAAATGTGTTGAAAATAATGTGGCATCTCAGGGTAAAACAATTGAAGAAGCAATAAAAAATTTACGTGAAGCATTAGAATTATTTTACGAAGACGTATCTCCTGAAAATATCAATATACCTACTTTTGTAACAACAATGGAAATTGCTTTATAATGGGATCTAAATATCCAGTACTACCGCCTAACAAAATTATTCAAGTTTTAGAAAAGCTCGGTTTTGAAAAAGTATCGCAAAAAGGAAGTCATGTGAAATATAAGAAGCCTGGAAATCCAACTAAAATTGTCATTCTTCCAATACATAGTGAAATAGCAAAGGGTACTTTAAAAAGCATTCTAGAACAAGCTGAAATTCCATTGGACGTTTTTTTGAGCCATTTAAAATAATAAGCAATAGACAACTCTAAATAAGACAGCTCTAAGTACCTGCCCGAAGCTGTGGACAGGGTTTTAGAAAACAAACCAGTACCAACAGAGAGTTCTAAGCACCTGTGCCTAGTTGACACAATTGCGAGCAGTCACCGTGAAACTCAGCCTGTATACACAAATTCGCCAAACTGGTGACAGTCACCAACATCTATTTGGTGCTATTTAGTGCCAGGCACCTGAAGATGTATTGCTCTCTCCACCTTCTTCACTTCATTGATTACCTGCGAAAAATGTAACCAGCCCAGGGGTTCGTAGTGTGCCAGGTTGTTTCTCGCCAGGCGCAGATTATCAACTGGCCTACGCAATTGTTGCAGAACCCTGTTTTTGCTTTCATTCAGCCTAAAAAAATCAACAATAACGCTGTGTTCTGCGATACCATTTTGGCAGGAAACATCGCCGGGGAGGCAATGATTACTTTTGGTTTCACAAAAGGCGATCCCATTCCTGTTGAAAATTCCTCTTCAAGTAATCGCATATTTCCTGTCTTACTCTATCGAGGAGTGGAAGGAGAACTCTGGCTTGTCCTCTCCAAATTCGGTGTTCAAGGGTTGCGGTATCCCCCTGCAGAGCAAGGGTGGCGGAATGGATAAACACCCCGTCACCATCATTCCAGTTGGCCATCCCTGCACACCACAGTGCGTCAA
>JBASML010000153.1:0-2518 GCA_049656845.1 Syntrophaceticus sp. | reverse complement strand
GTGCCGATATCTATGCTCACATTGGACCCTTTTAAAAAATCGTCCACTTCCCGGAGTTTTTCCACAAAACACATCATAACTCTTTGAAAATCTTCCTCAGAATCCAGCACAATAATCAGTCCGGAGCGGTTGCCTTTGATTGTTACAAGATCTCCCATGTCTGGATGCTGCTCCCTCCAATCCCACTTCTTCGATAGATATTTTCTATCTGCAGCTTTTCTATTCCTGCCTTACACATAAAAAAACGAATAAAAGTTTCCTTGTTATTACAGCTTTTTTTCCTTCGCTTTGACATTATTAGGCATACTGCCCGAAAATGTTAGTAGTTTGTCGTTAGTCATAAGTCATTTGAGAAAGAAAAAAGAGTGACCTGTGGTCTGAAAAAAGGTCATAAGAACTACCCCCCGGACCTTTGTCCCTCTTCTCCATTACCTGTTCCGACTCTCCATTATTTTCACCATTTCCAGCGTGCAACAGGGGCTGTTCTCGGTAAACGCACTGAACCAAGCCAGCCCTGTCGGTATTGTTAGGAAAAGGGATTATTAGGTTGCCCCGGGCTGAGGCTCAGGCTCAGGCTGAGGCTGCGGCTGAGGTTCAGGCTGAGGTTCAGGCTCAGGCTGGGGTTCAGGCTGCGGCTGAGGTTCAGGCTCAGGCTTAGGTTCCTCATTATTCTGCTGCTCAGTACTCCCATTAGCAGTTGGCGCCGGTTGTTGAGGTGTATTAGACGGCCGAGAAGGGGAAATGGTTTGGCTCTCGGTGTCCTCACTCTTCTCGACCTCTTTATTCAGCCCAAAGTATTCTTTAAATACCTCTTTGGCAATTGGGCCTGCAGATGTGGAACCATGGTGGCCTTCCTCTATAATCCCAGCAAAGGCAATCTCCGGGTTGTCCGCCGGAGCAAAGGCAATAAAGACCCCGTGATAGACATCCTTTGCCCACCCTGATTCTGCGGTTCCCGTTTTGGCAGCTACCTTAATGGGGAAATCAGAGAAAACACTATAAGCGGTACCACCGCTCTCAGCTACTTTCTTCATGCCCTCACGAACCATTGCCAGGTTTTCTGCTGAGGCATCAATCTGGTGTAGTGTATGGGGTTTAAATTCAGATATTACCTTACCCTCAGGTGATTCGATCCGCTGCACCAGATAGGGGCGCATCACCTTGCCTCCATTGGCAATAGCAGCAGTGTAATTAGCCAAACCGATGGGGGTAAACTCATTTGCCCCTTGCCCAAAGGACATAATATATGTGTCGTGTGGCCTCCACTTAACATCATAATTGTATTTTATCTGGTACTCATTTTTCAAAACCCGCTCTTCATCTTTTTTGCGTAAGAGGAGATCGTTCCTCTCCTGTTCCGTTTTAGCCTCTTTGAGCAATCGTTCATACTTCTTTTCGATCTCATCCTGCTTGTTTTTATACCATTTATCCAGGACAGGTAATTGTGTGGCCTTCTTTTTTTCCGGATTAGAGGTGCTTCCGGAAACCTCTCCCGGCAGATCAACCCCAGTTTTCTCATCCAATCCCACTTCATGGATGTACTTAGAGAGCATATCAATCCCGGCACGCCTTCCCGCCTCAATAAAATAGATATTACAGGATTTAGCCATACCCCGTAAAAGATCAACTCTCCCGTGGGCACTGGTGCATTTGGTGTTAGTCTCAGACCAGACCCCTGAACAATAGAAAGTATCAGAAGGTTTCACTTTTCCTGACTCCAACGCAGCTAATGCCGTTACTGGTTTGAAAGTGGAGCCTGGGGGGTATTTACTGCTGATGGCTCTGTTCTGCATAACTGACTTCTTGCCTGCCCCAGGATTAAGGTATTCCTGTACAGCCTTTGTAGAAACCGGGGGTACCAGGTTATTAGGATCAAAACCCGGCCGGCTGACCATAGCTAAAATAGCACCGGTTTTCACATCGATCACCACTGCAGCCCCAGCACTTTTTTTGAGCTTATTAAGAGATTTATCCATGCTCTCCTCCAAGGCTTTCTGCAGATCGTAATCCAGGGTCAGCACCAGATTGTTCCCTTGTTCTGGTTCAACTCTTTTTAGGTTCTTGTTAGGAATAGGACGTCCGTTGGCATCAACCTCAACCTGACGAAATCCATTTTTGCCGCGCAGGTATTCTTCATACTGGGCCTCCAGTCCAAACCTGCCAATCAGATCTCCCTGTTTGTAGGTTTCATCCTCTTTTAATTCTTCTTCTCCAACCTCTCCAATATGGCCAACAACATGGCTAGCCAGGGCTCCCTCTGGATAATAGCGAACCATTTCTTTGTCGATTATCACCCCTGGCAGATCCTGCCTTCTTTCCTCAATCCGCGCTATAACCTCAATGGGAATATCCCGCTTAATCACCACAGGCTCATAAAGACGGTCCTTGTGCTCATCCATGACATGTTTAATATATTTGCTATCGATCTCTGGATAAATATCATTTAAGAGTTCTGCCAGGGTTTTTATAGTTTGCTCCAGGGTTTTCTCATCGGTCTGCTGCCGAACAAGGGAAACGG
>JBASML010000152.1:0-3220 GCA_049656845.1 Syntrophaceticus sp. | reverse complement strand
TTCTGACGCTACCAGTGTTGCTGTTTCGCTGTCAATTACCTGGTTTAAGGAAGCCATTACTCCCAAATCGATCAGCTTTTTGATAACCTCACTCCCATTGACATGCAGGTAATTGGCCAGTTCCTGTACAGTGATTTTGTCCTCAATGATAATTTTTTTCGGTTCTGTATCTTCTAGTACTGTGCGTTGATAGTCCTTTCGTTTTCTTTTGGTGCGGCTGCGGAAAGGAGTATCCACTTTTGCCATGATCTTACGCTTGTTCTGCTCTTTTTTCTGGCGCAATTCCTCTTTGCGCTGTTGAGCCCGCTTGCGAAAATCCTTTTCTTTGGCCTCAGCATCCTCGGCGGGTTTCTGAGGGGCCGCATTTTTCCCCTTTTTATCCTTTCTGCCATCGGGTCTTAACCTTTTCCTAATAGCGATTATGTCTTTTTCTTCGATAGTGCTCATATGGTTTTTAACTGTATAGCCCATCTGACGCAAGCGGACTACCAGGTCTTTGCTGTTCATTTTCAGTTCTTTAGCCAATTCATGAATCCTAACTTTTGCCATTCAATCACCCCCGTATTGTTTAAGCTCTCTCATCAGATCTTCGACTATTTCCTGAGATAGAATCGCCCAGTAGCAAGCTGGATTTCCTCCTAAAGATCTGAAATATTGATCCTTTTTACCGAATTCAACAATAGGAATGTCCAGAGACTGGCATTCCCTAACTACCTTTTTGCGGGTTTTACCTGCATCTTCAGTGATAATTACCAACTTCGCCTTATTGTTACGTATGGCATTAAGACAGTTGGTCATTCCACGAACCAATTTATTAGATTTTGCAGCAAATCCCAACAAAGTAAAAAATGCCACTAGATTTCACCTAAGATGGTTTTCTTTAAATCTGCAATGACTTCCTGGGGCATCTCCATCCGCAGGGCTCGCTCAAGTTGTTTGCCCGCAAGCGCAGTTGTCAAACACTCCATCCTACGGCAGAGGTAGGCACCCCTCCCGGACATCTTACCAGTGGTGTCTATTTTTATCTGGTAATCTGGACTTCTTACTATACGAATAAGCTCTTTTTTCATCCTGGTCTGTCCGCAGCCAACACATATTCGCTGAGGATCCCTTTTCACCCTAGCCATCAAGAATTCACCCCTTGTTCCTCAGATTTATCAACTCCATCAAGGGGCTGTTCTTCTTCAGGTTGCTCCCCAGAATGTTCCTCAGTCAGTAGTTCCTCAGTCAGTTCTTCGGATTGTTCAGTCGGTTCCTCGGGCTGCTCCTCGGTTAGTTCCTCGATTAGTTCCTCAGTCGGTTCCTCGGACTGCTCCTCAAGCTGTTCCTTAAGCTGTTCCTTAAGCTGTTCCTCGTACAAATCACGCTGGGACTCACTTTTAATATCGATTTTCCATCCGGTCAGGCGCGCAGCTAACCTGGCATTTTGCCCTTCTTTACCGATAGCTAGGGAAAGTTGGTGATCCGGAACAATCACCCGGGCGGCTTTCTCATCCTCGTCAATTTCTACTGCAACAACCTTAGCCGGACTCAAGGAATTAGCAATAAACTCCTTTAACTCATTGTCCCATCTAACTATATCAATTTTTTCTCCTTTAAGCTCTTGAACAATTGCCTGGACCCGCATACCTTTTGGGCCTACACACGCCCCGATGGAATCAACATTCTCATTTCTAGAAAAAACCGCTATCTTAGAACGCATTCCTGGTTCACGGACAACAGCCTTTATTTCAACAATTCCCTCAAATATTTCCGGCACCTCTAATTCAAAAAGTCTCTTGAGCAAACCTGGATGAGTCCGGGAAACCAGAATCTGTGGACCCTTAGTTGTTTTTTTTACTTCAGTTATGTATGTCTTAATCCGGTCACCATGATTATACCTTTCAGAGATAATTTGCTCAGATGGTAAAAGTACCGCTTCAGTACGACCTAAATCAATATAGATATTTCTTGCCTCCTGGCGCCTGACAATCCCGGTAACAATATCCCCCTCGCGGCTTAAAAACTCTTCATAAATCAATCCGCGTTCGGCCTCACGGATCTGTTGGACAACAACCTGTTTTGCTGCCTGTGCAGCGATGCGTCCAAAGTCACGTGGTGTAACCTCCATCTCTACTATATCGCCCTCTTCGGCTTCTGGATCAATTTTTAATACCTCTTCCAAAGAGATCTCTAAATTGGTATCAGCTGCTTCGGGGACAGCTGTTTTCCTTGAAAAAACTTTGATTTCACCAGTTTCCCTTGCTATCTCGATGCGCGCATTCTGAGCGGAACCAAAGTTCTTCCGATATGCAGTAAGCAGAGCATGCTCTATTGCCTGCAGGAGAACTTCACTGCTGATCCCTTTTTCCTTTTCAATATCCTTCAAAGCATCGATAAATTCAAGGTTCACTTCTCTTTCACCTCCCGTATATTACAATTTAGTAAATTTTCAATCTTGCCTGTCTGATCAAATGATACGGTATATTTATTGAGCGACCATCTTCCGTTTCTAGAATTACCTGATCATCCACATAATCCACAAGCATACCCTGAAAATTCCTGCTTCCCTGAATTTTACTTGTTGTACGTAGTCTTATTGTAGATCCGCAAAAACGTTCAAAATCCTCTGGTTTCCTTAACGGTCGTTCCACTCCAGGTGAAGAAACCTCTAAAAAATAGCGGGAGGGTATGACACCTAACCTCTCCAGTTCAGCACTGGCGAAATTGCTGACTTTCTCGCAATCCTCAAGACGCACCCCACCAGGCTTATCTATAAAAATGCGCAAATACCAATTAGCGTGCTCTTTCTTGTATTCTACATCCACTAACTCAAGATCTTCCTGTAAGATAAAGGGGCTAATTACTTCCTGGACCCTGACAGTCACTGTCTCTTTCTTCAAAGGATTTCCCTCCGTTCTGCCAATCTCGAAATAATATGAAAGAGTGGGCGCAAACCCACTCTTCTGACCTCCTGAAAAATACTTGCTTCTACGAAGCGATTTTAATCCACTTGCATCATGATATTCATTATAACAAAAGCTGCCTTAACCTGCAATGTTTTTGGGTCTTTAGCTGGCTGAAGAACATTGTAGTCTACCGTTTGGAAGATTTCATTGCTGTCAGGTTTTCCTGAAGATAGGCTATAATCTTGTCCTTCTCCTTGAAGATCAGTTCCCCTGTAGCCCGCCACTTGAGTTCTACAAGCCCTTCTGAAATGGCCTTCTTACCGATGACAATC
>JBASML010000151.1:0-5581 GCA_049656845.1 Syntrophaceticus sp. | reverse complement strand
GTGCTTACCTCCTCTTTGATATTCTTAAAAACCTCTCACTTTGGCCAACATTCTAGTAATTATTCGGTTTCATGAGGTCATCAATGTGTTTTTTAATCAATTTAACAGCTTCCGGGTGCCTCATTAAGAAAAGGTCCCCTCCAGCCTGCAGGAGAGCAGCAGCTGTCATTGCCTCCCACATAATCCCTCTTGGTTTTTGCTCACCCCAACCAGGGCCAGCCTCCTCTAGTGGAGCATATGCCTCTTTAGCCCGCCATGCTTCAGGACCAGCAAGGCAAACAACTGGGAAGGCCATCATCTTGTCACCGATCAAGGCACCCCAGCGGGCCCTCTCCATAATAGAGTAGGAATACTCGATACCATATCCAAGACCACTTGACATGGGGTCATTGATGATCTTATCAGGGGCAATACCCATCTCTGTGATCATGATGTTCAACTGTTTCAAAATGTTGATGTCAACAGGTGAACGCCCAATAATGCAGTGTTTGCCCATCATAGCCGCAGCAGCTATAGAGCGGTAATTATCCTTCTCTGCTAGTCCCAAGGCTATATTTTCACCTGTTGCTGCCTCTCCCACAGCCTGGAGTACTTCATTGTCCTTCTCCGGGTGTCCTGGGCCTTCTACCATCAAAGGAGCACCGGTGTTTTCCAAAACAGCCTTTACAACTTTCGCACAATCATCCGCGGATTTCGGGTTATCTGACTCTGGATCCGCGCCTTGCAGCCTCAAATATATAACATCCGCTCCAAATTCCTCGGCTTTCTTAGCCCAAGCTACCGGGTCATTCCACACATCACCATAATATTCGTTAAAACACTCAGGCCAATCAGGTTGAATATCCCAGATTTCGAATGCGATAACCGGACGGTTCGGAATTTCGCCTTCAAAATGGAGAAATGGAAGTGTAGAGCTACCACCTAACTTGACAGTGTACGCTCTTGTTCCGCCTTCTTCCTTGGTTGCGCCGAGCACTACTTCCTGAACTGTACCTGTATATTTTTCTTTTAGAATTTCTACCGGCATAGTTTACTCTCCTTTCTTAACTAAAGTGGTAATTTGCCAAACATTTCTCGTGTCGCTTGAACTGCAGGGCTTTCAGCCGGCAGTTCTAATAACGGCTTACCCTTCAGATCATAATCTAAAATTATTGGATCATTAGGCACAACACCAAGCAGTTTAAGCCCAGTGGCCTCGATCTCACTCTGAAGTGGTGCCGGATCAGATGTTCTCGTGATAATCAGGTATGCGTCGCTGATTCTAATATTTAAGGAAATGGCAAGCTTATATATTCTGCCTGCAGTACGCACACCCTTTGCTGTGGCATCTGAAACCACCAGCATAATATCAACATCTTCAATTGTTCGGCGGCTGATATGTTCCAACCCGGCTTCATTATCAACTACCAGGTAGTCATAACTCCTGTCCAGGTTCGCTAAATGCCGCTTTAAAATGTCGGTCGGAAAACAATAACATCCTGGCCCTTGTGGCCCTCCCATTACCAAAAGATCGACATATTCAGTTTCAATAAGGGCTCGGTGCAGCTCAAACTGTAGGTATGTTTCCTTAGTCATTCCAGTAGGAACATCGCCCTTTTTGATATCCGCAAGGATAGAGGATATGGTATTGGGCACCTCATATCCTAATGCCTCATTGAGATTGGCGTTAGGATCAGCATCGACAGCTAGAATCGCACCTTTCTTTTGCTCAACCAGGTACTTAATTAAAAGTGCTGCCATAGTGGTCTTCCCTGTTCCTCCCTTTCCAGCCATTGCTATGTGTTTTGCCATAAAAGACACCCTTTCTTTTTATAAAAGTGTCACCGGGCCACTTGTTAGTATTTACGCACCTAACTTCAGCTTGGCAAAGGAACTTATTCCATTGGCCTCACGCGGCCCAACTATAACTTCCCACCCAGAAAGCTCTTCGATCTTACCCTTAATGGCTGCTACACCACCGGGGATGATCAATTGCTTGTGGTTGACCTTCTCGTTGATCTCTGAGTCCTTTAACCAGGGGCCAATCTCCTCACCGATAAACTTGCCGCCAGCCCATGCTGTTAATACAGATAATCCTTCTGTATCAAAAGCAATCAAATAGCTAGGTAACCTGGTAGCCTCAATTTCGGTCTGGACAGTGTAGAAGGTCAGAGAGAAGTTTGTTGTGATATAAACCGGGGAATCTGGTGTAACATCACCAATTTCATAAATACCAGGCTGTACAGCGATCGGTTTCTGTGGGTCAGTGTAGAGGTTGCTTCTCCAGCTGAACAGTGCAAGCAAAGAGGCCAGATCTGTATTTTTCAACACTACAGCACTGGCATATTTAGAAACATAGACCTGAGCCTGCAGTGCTTCCAAATAAGGATCCTCTTCTGTGGTGAAAGCAATAGTAGGATATCCGAAGGGACGGAAACGTTTCTTAATCGCCTGACGGCGTATCTGGGTCAGATCAGCAAGAACTTTAGAGGTTTCCCGTTCACCGGAATCCAAAATCAGATCTTTATAATCTATCTTTTCTACAAGCTCAGCAAGATCGCTAAGATTCTTACCCTTGACTACCAATGGCGCGCCAATTTTCTTGGCAATCTCCACCATCTTCTCATAGTTATCGCCATTTGCAGCATAAAGAATCGGCTTTCTATCCGCTACTACAGCTGCTGCTGCCTCCATTGCCTCAGTATCCTCACTTACCAAAAGCAAAACCTTATCGGTCTTCTCTGCCGCGGTAGCAACAGCATTCTTGAAAGTATCTGCATTCCCTGATGCGTTAACAATAGCAACACCATCAACCTCATACCTCTGGCCAACACGTTCAAAAATCAATCCATTGATTTCTTCAACTTTTGCAGCTACATCATCATTGTCTGCTACCTCAATAAAAACACCTGTGGGATGATAAAAGGTCTTGTCATGACGGAACATAACCTGTTCATCACCCATCTCCAGTACCTTGTCCCCTGCACCCGCCTTAACCAACTTAATCGGTGGAGCAGTGGCTGCATCCAAGGCTTCCTTGGCTTCATCAGAAACATACGGGCATTGATCTAATGTCGCTTTTCCTGATGCCAAAGCCATGGCGAAAGCCATACATGTAGGCACACCACACTCTTTGCAGTTTGTCTTCGGTAGCAGTTTAAAAATAGCTAGTCCTGTTAAACCCATTGTCACTTCTCCTTTCTATTGTGTTCTCTTTTTTTAAAAGAAACCGGATTTGGGGCCGCCAATCAACACAAAGCAGCCCCAAAACCAGGTATCTTTACATTACATCAAGGGGTCCATCTTAAGAGCTGGATGACCCTTTTCTTCAAGGTAAGGCAGAATCTCCTCTGGTGTTTCTCCAACGGTTTCATCTGCAATCATATCTGCAAAGTTGTCGCCGAAACCTTCCTCTTTGCCTCGTTCATTCAATTGATCACGCAGCTGGTCTTTGAGTTCCTTGGGCATCCAAACAATTCTTCCAATTCCACCATCCGCGGGAAGGAACTTCCTGCTGACGATGTAGAGGCGTCCAAGCCCTAGGAATCCTGGTGTCTGATTGCCACCGCCTACCATACCTGCGAGAGTGGAAAATGTCATGCCAACAGGGGTCATTCCTTTGTGCTCACGGGTAGTGATCATGAAACCATTGCACTCAGGAACCATAGCAAGGATACACTCACAGCAACCGCAAGTGGTCATCGGGCGGTCCATCGCAGTGTACATACATACCTCTGTGGTCTTACCCTGGGTCCTGGCAGCAGCTTCTTCATTAATACTGGACCATTCACCTTTAACCGGATCGATCACATACTCTTCTGTAATCTTAACGGGCTGACAAACACCAGTTGGGTCAATCTCATAGGTAGCCTTGGCATCAAGCCAGCTAACCGCACCACAGAGCCCTGTCCGCTCAGGTGAAACGAAACAGATATGGGTCGGTGCAAAGGACTGACAGAGGGTGCAAGTGTAGAATTCTTCTACTGCATCGTCCCGCAGTGTGGCAAGCCTGTCATCCCGAGCCTGGTACTTCTGGCGTGCTTCTTCAAGTAGTTTTTCTACCTCAGCCTGATCTGTAATTATGTTTACTTCAAGACGATCAACAATTGCTGCATACTCCTTCTTGAAGTAGGCATAAAAGAGCTTGCCTAGATCCTTAAGCGTAAATCCTGCTTCTTTTGCAGCTTTACTAATGCGCATCCAGTTCTGGTCCCTCTGGCCCATGTGCCAGACGCCTTCACCGTAGTTCATGAAATAGTGGATCCGGCGTTCCAAAACTGGCTCGAAATCTTCCTGGAATTTACGGCCATAGACCTTAATGAGAATACCCATGGGATACGCCTTGCCCTCTTCCATTTCATCGAGGTCAGGCCCAATAACTTCGATTTTGCCATCTGTGACTTCATCCTGGTCGACCATCTTCACCAATTCGCAGGCTGTAGAATAGCCCCCACCGAACTCTACAAACATCTCTGCCCTACGAATGGCCTCACCCTCAAAAGCAGGACCGTGCGCAATGGGGACATCGATTTCGATAGCAGTAATCTTGATCCCGCGCACCTCAATACCTTCCTGCATCATTTCATCGTAGTCATCTACATAGAAGTACCAGTCTTTCCAGATTTCATCCTCTTCAAGCGGCTGATCAACCAGTACTGGGAAACCAAGATAAATGGCAGCAAAGCTAGCAGCCACCTTGACGATATCCCGTTCACCCAGAGCCATCACATAAACGAGGATGCGGTCACGCTGGTAGTTCCTGTGCATAAACTTGTCTCCCGCAGGAATACCGGGGAAAATGGATGATGCACGCAGGGCATAGTTGACCGCATGAATAATTTGTGTAAAGTTACCCAACGGATAGACCGGCCAAGCATCAATATCAAACTTATAGCCTTGTTCCATTAACTGCTCAATAACTTCATCAACCAGGAAGAGCATAAAGCCTTTCTGTACCAGTTTGTTGACGATCCTGATGGCATCTTCGGAGGTGCGGAAACGCCCCACGATAACAACCTCTCCAGGGATTGTCCAGTCTACGTGCTTGATACCCCATTTCCGCACATAGGTATCAGAAATAAAACCCGTCCAGGGCTTGGGCAGCATTTCATGGGCACCTGTTGCATATCTGACAGCCTCGATGATTTCTGCAGCATGAATGACTGACTCGCCCCACTGAAGTGCGTTTTCCAGGGTAAGCTCTGAACGCACTAGGTCCCTCATCTTATTGAGGACAGGTACAAACTCACCCAATTTAGTAACTTCTACCCCACTAAGGGCCCTAATCGCCGGAATAAAATAAGCTGTTTCACCGCCATACCCAACAGGATGGTCTTCCCCATAGTCCTTAATCGCCTTGTTGAGCAGGATTTCAGCGTAACTGAGGGCGACAATGGTTCCCTCTAATGCTTGACGAAACAGTTTTTTCGGCTCTTTACCCGGTTCTATTGAGCCTTCATAGATCTCTTCAAAGGTTTCTCTATCTACTTTCCATGCTGTCGACATATTTTATCCCCCTTTCCTCTAGGTTCTCCTAAAATGCCTGGCAAAGATCGGTTCCGTACTCTTCAGCTGCCTTCTGGTGGACCCTCAGCTTCCAGGC
>JBASML010000150.1:0-2906 GCA_049656845.1 Syntrophaceticus sp. | reverse complement strand
GCCAGTTACCCCCTAATTTCGTGTTCAAGTTCCCTGAGGTAGGCCAGGCGCTTTTCCAAAGAAGGGTGTGTAGAGAGTAATTCGGCAAGGTTTCCTCCTCTCAGTGCCGGTAGAATGAAAAAGGCATTCATTCCTTCTGCCTGCCTCAGGTCGCGGTCCGGTATATGATTCATCGTACCGCTTATCTTCAAAAGGGCGCTGCTCAACATTCCCGGTGAACCCGTGAGAAAGGCTGCCCCACGGTCCGCGGAGTATTCTCGGTAGCGGGAGAGGGCGCGGATCAAGAAAAAGCTGATCAGCCAGACCAATAGGGAAACAAAATAGACAAGCATAGCGCCGCCTCTTTCTTCCCTGTCTCTGCCAAAACCACCGATGAAAAAGAAGTTTTGCACAATGAAAGATGCCACTGTGGCAAAAAAGCTGGCGATGGTCATCACCGCTACATCTCTGTTTTTAATGTGGCTGATTTCGTGTGCCAGAACTGCTTCGACTTCTTGGGTTGTGAGCTGCTGCATCAGGCCGTTGGTAACAGCAACAACTGCGTTCTTGGGGTTTCTCCCGGTGGCAAAAGCGTTGGGAATGGAAGTAGGCATAACTGCTACCCGCGGCTTAGGAATATCTGCAAGCATTGCTAGGCGTTCTACTATAGAATGTAGCTCTGGTGCTTCTTGTGGAGAGACCTCCCGGGCTCCAGTGCTCATCAGAACGAGTTTATCAGAAAAGTAGTACTGCGAGAGGAGCATGATACCTACAATAATGATGATAGCAGAGAGCCTAACCCCCACATACCAGAGGACAACTCCAAATAAAAGGTAAAGGGCTGCCAATAGAAACATAGTTAAAAACATTCGTGCTTTTAGTTGGTAGTCCACAGGGAAATGCACACGACTCATCGATCTATACGGCTCCTTCTTGTTTGTTATTGGCATTATTTTATAGGGTTTATCGGGCCTTGTCAATTAAGGCTTAAGTGGCAAAGAGAGACATGGACATGGCAAGAATGATTGCTATTACTATAACCAACAATATGAACAACAGTATGCCAGGGATCAAGAAAGTGGCTATAGCTGCTCCTGTAGTGACCTGCTGGCTTTCCCTGATCGCAATGATGTCTAAAACAAGCACCCAAATTCCTGTAGCAATACCGATTAAAGTACTTAAAATGTATCCAGTTACCCCGGCAAGGGCAGTAATTGCTGCTAGTGGTGCTCCTATAAAATAAGGTGTGGCTGCGTAGCCGAGGCCTGCCAGCATGCCGCTCAAGGTACCTCGCCCCTTAAAAAGTTTTGCAAACAGAAAAAACACTGCACCCATGATCACCCATCCGATCAGGCGGCCGAAGAGGGATGAGAAAATCATAAAGACAGGGTTATACTGAAGCGAATCTGTAAGAGGTACATCAAGTAGATGTTCCAGTTGGAGTAAAACTTCCTGATTCCCTGCAGTTGCTATGCTGGCCATTCCTTGAAGGATGGCGACCACTATAATAATGAGTAAACCCTCTTTCCACAAATTCTGTTCAGCTACCTGGTGGAGGGTTTCCTTAGGTGTTCTCAGTGCGCCAAAAATGCGTTCCCACATAGTTATTCTCCCCCCTTAATATTTTATGGTTGTATAAGCAGATGGCAGAGGCAGGGGATAGTTTTGGCTAAAGATTTGTACACCTCTTAATAAATTAAAGAAACCAGGTGTCTGGCGGTATTCCACCACCTGGGGTTCCCCTTCAATCCCTGCCAGTTCGGCTGCCAGTTTGATAGCTTCCCGTTGTCCTCCTAGTTCATCCACAAGCCCATTTTCTTTAGCTTGGTTTCCGGTATAGATCCTTCCATCAGCAAGCTGGCGTACTTTCTCCTTAGGCATTCCTCGACCGTTGGCTACAGCATTGATAAAATCTTCGTAGATATCATCAGTGATTTCTTTCATGATTTTTTCTTCCTCTGGAGTCATTGGGCGGGCGGCGGAAAGCATATCTTTGTGAGGCCCGCTTTTGAAAACCTTCTCTTTATACCCGATCATCTTGTAGAACTCTTCTAAATTAGGCACTGTAGAGATCACTCCAATGCTGCCTGTTATTGTGGAGGGCAGGGCAACGATTTTGTCCGCGGCAGCTCCCACAAAGTAACCCCCAGAAGCGGCTGTTTCACCAAAAGAAGCGACTACTTTTTTCCCGGATTTTTTAAGGTGCAGTACCTGGTTGTACAGTTCTTGGGATGCAATGGCACTGCCCCCTGGCGAGTCGATCCTTAGAACCACAGCTTTCAAGGAGCGGTCCTTTTCAGCCTTTTCTAAATCAGCCATAGTCAAACTTGTGCTGGAAATGCCCCCGAAAACCGAGGAATCCTGACTGGAGACAATAGTGCCCGAAAGATGGATTACTGCAACCCTATTAGAGCCAGCAAAGGCTGTTTTACTGCCCTCCGGCATCCCTTGAGATGCTATGATTGCTGCGACCAGTGTAATTACTATGCTTGCAGCAACAATTGTTATTCCTGCCTTTTTGGAATCCATAGTTTTTACCTCCCTCAATATATTTACTTCTTCTCATTTCAGTTTATCCAGGCTCAGTTTTTCATAAAAACAAAACCAACAATGATAATTATCAAATTGATGAAGGAATGAGAAGGTTTAGTGTTTAGGTTAGGTGTGTTTGCATAAACTTATGTTGCCTGTTTGCTATAATATGGTGTACAACAGCTCTCCTTATGGGTTTCTTAAATATTATGAGCGGACTGCTTAAACAAATACCGCCCAGTTCCATCCAGACCAGGAATTCGAACCATTAATTTCTATTTCGCTCCAGAGCGACAAATTCCTGCTCAATCAAAAATTAGTTTCGGCCCAGGCTTTCATTTATGATAAGATAATAAAATTCGTCTTTTCGATATCCTGCTCCCCAGATCACTTTT
>JBASML010000149.1:0-2267 GCA_049656845.1 Syntrophaceticus sp. | reverse complement strand
CTATTACACTGAATTTGATTATCAACCAGGTGATTTCTTTGTCTTCGGATCTGAGACACATGGCCTACCTGAAGAGTTGTTAACTGTAAACAGGGAATCATGCCTGCGCATCCCTATGGTTTCCGGTGCCAGGTGCTTGAATCTGTCAAATTCTGTAGCAATAATAGTGTATAACGCCCTGTATAAACAAATGTTTAGAGGGCTAAGTTAATTCAAAGAAAGGATGATTAATATGATGGGGGATCAAGATCTGCTACCGCGTACCTTCTGGGTGAAACTTTTGCAATTATATGATGAATTCATTGAGACTGGGAAAACCGACAAAGAGACAATTGATATGCTGGAGAAAGCTGGGCTTCTGAGAGAGGGTACGATTATTGGTCAGGAAATCATGGATGCTTTCCCCCATTTGGAGTTCAAAGATGTGGAACCTCTGGTGAGGCGGGGTGTCCGAGATAAAATCGTAGAAAATTTAAAAAGGTCGGTCGACTAATTGCATATCATGTGTAGCCCAAATCAGGTCGCGTTGTGATGGAATTTATAACTGCAAAATTTTGTGTGCCCGGATGACTGTACAGAGTGCAAAAACTGATTGGGGTTAACTATTAACTGTGCATGACCCTTGACAGAGACATTACAGCAGGGTAAGATTATTAAGGCAAAGGGCGTGTAGCTCAGTTGGGAGAGCACCTGGCTCGCACTCAGGAGGGCAGGGGTTCGAATCCCCTCACGTCCACCAGTAATATCAAGGCTTCCAGCGTATGGAAGCCTTTTTCGTGTCTGCCCAGCATTTCTGCTGAGCCAGTGGGTTGCGAGAGCCCCATACGTATGGTTCTATGAGTAAGATAATGCCGCAGAAGTTACAGGTGCCATTTGTTTCCTGCCTTGGGTCTTTCAGGTTCTATGAGTAAGATAACGCCGCAGAATGCTATTGCGGCGTTATCTTACTCATGCAAATGAGGAATGATGTTTCCGGGATTTAGTTGACAACTTTTCGTGGCCAAAAGTGCGGGTTTTTAAATGGCAATTGACATTTAGATAGGCTGTACATTTAATTAGATTTTAAATCACAGGAATCGAAGATATCCCCACTCTTTAAGTTGATCAGCAGCACCCTGGCGTTATCTTTATCGATATCCAATACTGCAAAACTCGGAGGATGTCCCTTTTTGTCAGTATCCTTTAGGTGACCAGGGTTGACCCAGAGAACTCCGTTCTCCACTTTTGCTTCAGGAATATGGGTATGGCCGAAAGCTACCACATCGACCTTGCCATCCAAGGCCAACTGTTTCGGGTCCGGGTCATCAGGAAGGTCGTTTTTATGGGCTTCAGCTGTATGGGTAAAGAGCACCCTCAGTCCTTCAAACTCTTTAAGCACACGATTGGGGATAGTTGGGTCCTGGTACTCCTGGCAGTAAACACCCGGCACCTCTATGATCTCCAATCTCATATCCCGGATTGCATCCACATCTTCACACTCATCGCCCAGGTGAGCGATCACCTTCACATGCCAATTATAAGCCAGCTTCCAGGCGGCATCCTTTAGATTTTCCAATTCACCGTGGGAGTCACTGACAAGACCGATCAGCATTAGATCACCTCATTGAAATATTGTTTTTCGGATGTTAAGTATATTATATCATTGGACCATGGGAAAATAATGCAATACAAAAAGGAGCGATTTTATTCTACCAAGTTTTTGACATCGAACCTCACAGCTTCTTGCATCTTTTTTAGATCGTCCCCTTGTCACGCTTTGTTATCTGCAAAAAGGAATTACATTCTTGATGGTGAAAAAGAACAAAGAGAACTATAATAAGCAATTTGATGAAGAGTTTGAGGGAGGTACATATGGAACCGATAAAACTGAAATACGGGTTGGATGAAGTTCCACCCTTTGCCGAACTGATGCTTTTGGGTTTGCAGTGGTTTGCCATCACTGTTCCTGTGGTAATTATCGTTGGAAAAATAGTGGCAGGATTGCATTTCAGTAATCCTGCTGACCAAATCATCTACATTCAAAAGATATTTTTCATCACAGGTGTTTCCTTTATAGTTCAGTTGTTGTGGGGTCACCGGCTGCCGCTGGTCATAGGCCCTGCCACAATACTCCTTGTGGGCATCGTTGCCAGCTATGCCAGTGGTCTTAGTGCTGTATACACCGCAATCGCCATAGGGGGTCTTGTTCTCTTCCTTTTAAGTGCTGCTGGGTTATTCAATCATTTAAAAAAGCTTTTTACAGCACCTGTTATAGCTACTATCCTCAT
>JBASML010000148.1:0-3603 GCA_049656845.1 Syntrophaceticus sp. | reverse complement strand
TACCAGTGTTGCACCATGCTCTACTACCACCTGTGCTGCCTGGGCCATCTTTTCTGGAACCGATCCAAAAATCTGTACCCCTACCGGGTAATCTTCACCTGCTAAATCAAAAATTTCCCCAGTCTTGCGGTTTCCATAAAGAATCGCTTCACTGCTCACCATCTCTGTATAAACAAAACCACAGTTATACTTATGAACCAACATTCTAAAGGGCTTATCAGTAAAACCTGCCATAGGAGACAAAAACACCGGGTTACGCAGTGAAAGCTGCCCGATTTTTACATTATCTGTTTCTGTCATAGATGATCTTAAGCCCCCATAGGGTAATGTTGGGATCGATGTGGTCTACACAGTCAGTTCCTGAACAGATCAGCTCAGCCAAACCGCCGGTTGCTACAACAACCGCATCTTCACCAATCTCTTTCTTTATTTTTTCAACAATCCCCTCTAGCTGCCCAACAAACCCATAGTAGATCCCGGCCTGCATACTGGCCACCGTGTTTTTTCCGATCACCTGCCGCGGTTTCGCCAGCTCAATTCGAGGGAGTTTGGCTGCCTTTTCAAAGAGTGCCTCAGTAGAAACCCCAATACCAGGAGCAATCGCCCCTCCTAAATACTCCCCGGACCGGGAAACCGCACAAAAGGTGGTAGCAGTACCAAAATCCACAATCACAGCAGGCACACCATAACGGATTGCCACTGAAACCGCATTGACAATGCGATCCGCCCCTACCTCCCGCGGGTTTTCATAGCGGATAGGCATCCCGGTTTTTACACCTGGCCCCACAACCAGGGGTTCCTTCCCAAAATAACAGCGGCACATCTCACTGACAGCAGGAGTTAAAGGTGGTACAACAGAGGACATCACCAAAGCCTCTACATCCTGGATCTCTAAACCTCGGAAATAAAAGAGGTTTTTCACCAGCACCCCCAGGTCATCTGCAGTGCGCCGGCGATCAGTTCCAATCCGCCAGCTGGTGATCAGGTCATCTCCATCAAAAACACCCAAAACTATATTTGTATTCCCTACATCGATAACCAGAATCATCTCTGTTCATCCTCCCGGCATAGAGTAACCTCTCCAGCGCTGCACCTGATCTCTTCTCCCGAAGGAAGCCGCAGTATCAAGGCTCCGTCCTCACTAAGCCCTACCGCTTGCCCTAAAAATTCCTGCTCACCGATCACAAGTTGCACCCTCCTGCCCAATATTGCCTCATATTGAAGCCAGTGCTGTCTGGCGTAAGAAAACCCCAAGCGGCAGTATCTCTCATAATCCTCCTCCAGGATTTGCAGGATCCCCTGCAGCAGTGGGCCTCGCTGCACCTCTTCCCCTTTGATGATCCTCAGGGATGTGGCTGTATCCTGCAGCTGTGAGGGAAAATCATCTCTTTCCTGGTTCACATTGATCCCAATCCCCAGCACCAGGCAACTTGCCTTGCCTGTGCCTTCCACTAGAATACCACAGAACTTTTTCCCTTGATAGATCAGGTCATTGGGCCATTTGATGCCAGCCTTTACCTCTGTCTGCCTGTGGACAGCCCGAGCCGTAGAAACTCCAGCAACTAAAGTAATCTGGGGTAAATGAGAAGGTAAAATCTGCGGCCGCAAAATCAAGGAAAAGAGAAGCCCTTTCCCTGGAGAAGAGTGCCATGGCCTGCGCCACCGCCCCCTTCCAGCAGTTTGTTCCTCAGCCACAACCAATGTTCCTTCCGGATACCCTTTACACGCCAAATCCAAGGCGATTTGATTTGTAGACCCTACTTTCTGATAATGAAAAACCTCTTGTGCAAAAAAACGGGTTTTCAGCCCACTGGAAATGTTGAGTGTATCCACTTGTTCACCCTTCCATTTTTACATCAAACAAGCAAAAATCTTTTCATTTCGCCAATATCCATACTGATATCTAAAGCTTTCGCAGAATGAGTAACCGCCCCTACAGAAATCAGGTCCACCCCGGTTTCCGCTACTTTTCTGATGGTTTCTTTGGAAATCCCTCCGGATGCCTCTAGAGGCACCCGACCAGCAGTGATCCTCACCGCCTCCCGCATGGTGTCAAGGGACATGTTGTCCAGCATAATGATATCTGCTCCAGCATCCAGGGCATCTTTCAGCTGGGCCAAGGATTCCACTTCCACCTCGATTTTTATAGTATGGGGAACCCCTGCCTTTGCCCGCCGGATGGCCTCTTTAATACCCCCGGCAATTTTAATATGATTATCCTTGATGAGGACGCCGTCATCAAGCCCCAACCTGTGATTGCAACCCCCCCCAGCACGCACTGCGTATTTTTCTAAAAGCCTGAGCCCTGGAGTTGTTTTTCTGGTGTCTATCAGTTGTGCCTTTGTTCCTTCCAGTATTTTCAATATTTCCCTTGTAGCTGTAGCAATTCCAGATAACCGCTGCAAGAAATTCAAAGCCACCCGCTCTGCGGTCAAAAGGGCACGTCCTTTGCCCTTAACCCGTGCAATAACACTGCCGGGAACAAGCCTACTCCCATCCACCAGCTCCCAATTGATCTCTATCTGGGGATCAAGGTATTGAAAGGTTCGCTCAGCTGCAGACATCCCGGCCAGAATACCGTGTGCCTTGCTGTAGATTACCCCCTGGGCGCGAGCATTTTCAGGAACAAGTGCATTTGTGGTCAGGTCACCTTTCCCTACATCCTCTACCAGAGCACGGCGTACAGCTTCATCGATATACCATAAAGGTAACATTTTTATCCCACCTTAATTCAGTATTCCCCTTCAGACAAATGGTGTACAGCCCTATCTCACTATGATCAAGCTTTATAAATAAAACAATAAAGCAAACCTGGCTTGTTGGTGGAAACCAACCTTATCCTATCATGAAAACAGGCTTAGCCTTTAGGCTACCTTTGGAAAACAATATGTCGCAACCAATTCCTGTCGTCCCTATGTGGGAAGTCTTTTCTGAAATGCCCACCGCGGCTTTCTTTCCGCATGAGAGCAGCCCTTGCTGCCAACCACCCGAGGGTAAGCAGGTTCCGCGCCTCTACCCCCCGACGTGAAACAGGCCGGCTGGGACACTGCTGCCTAATCTTGTTCAGGTCAGCAACAGCTTCGGCAAGGCCGCTCCCGGTTCTGATGATACCTACCTTTTCCCACATTAGAGAACGCACCGTACTAGTAATACTCTCCCAGGGAACATTCCAGTCCGGTACCCTTTCTTCAACGGCAAATTCGATCTCCCCATCATAATGTAAATTATCCTTGATCAACTCTTTAGCATCCTCCACAGCCCGCGCTCCGAAAACCAGTCCATCCAGTAAAGAATTACTAGCCAGCCTGTTGGCGCCATGTACCCCATTGCAGGCCACCTCCCCACAGGCATAAAGGCCCGGGATATTTGTCCGGCAGTTCTTATCAGCAGCCACCCCACCCATAATATAGTGAGCTGCCGGTGCTACTGGAATTTGTCCCTCTGTAAGGTCAATCCCGTACTGGTCACAGGTGCGCCAGATGTTAGGAAAACGCTTTTTGAATTTTTCCCTGTCTAAATGAGAAAAATCCAGGTTTACGTGGTCCGAATCGGTTTTATGCATTTCAGTAACAATGGCCCGGGAAACCACATCCCGGGGTGCCA
>JBASML010000147.1:0-7802 GCA_049656845.1 Syntrophaceticus sp. | reverse complement strand
TTGTTCTATTTTCGTATGACGGCTGTTTAGCATGATGGATGAGTTCTCAACCCTCATTTTGATACCTCCTCACTAAACACCTTTATATAATATGTATCGAAATAAATGGGCAAGGCTTTCTACCTTGTCATACTGGGTGAACAACCCCTCATTTTGTTCTGCTCAGGAAGGGGGCCGGGTTATTTTGTGCCTGACAGCCCGGCGGGTTCAGATCTATAAAAACAGCAGGATATGGAACTAGGAAAATGGAATATTAAAACTGGGAAGGAAAGAGACTTTTTCCCGATATTGATGAAACATAAAGAAATAAAATGGCGGATAATAAGACTGTAAACTGTGTTGGAATGAGGGAGGGGCTTTAAATGAAAAAACACTGTTTAGAGAGTGGCCAGCTGGTTTTCTTGATCATCGATCTGCAGGAAAATTTAATGAAGGCTATGGATCACGCTGAAAAGGTATATAAAAATACGCGCATTATGCTTGGTGTCTGCCAGCAGTTAAAGATACCGGTTGTGGTGACAGAGCAATACCCGAAGGGGCTGGGGAGGACCGTAAAGGATGTATCTGAGCATCTGGGTGAGCACCTGCTCCTGGAAAAGGTGTCCTTTTCAGCTGCCACCAAAGATATGCTTGAACAGTTGCAGGGTTTTCAGCGTAAACAACTGCTGGTGGTGGGCAGCGAAACACATGTTTGTGTCTTCCAGACTGTAAGGGATTTGTTGGCAGCGGGATTTGAGGTCTATGTGCTGCGAGATGCGGTCTGCTCTCGTCGCAAGGATAACTACAAAAATGGTATTCAGTTAATGAGGGAAGAGGGAGCAGTGATTACAGACACAGAAACAGCGGTTTTTGATTTGCTTAAAGTGGCAGGGACCCCTGATTTTAAGGCGATTCATCCCTTAATCAAGTAGAATTACAATCTGTATATTGTAATAAGTTGTCTTCTAAAAAAACGGAGGCGGAGTCAATGCGCATTATTTCACTTGTGCCATCCCATACGGAGATTCTTTTTGCCATGGGCTTAGGTGATCATGTTGTTGGGGTGACTTCCCACTGTGATTACCCCCCTGAGGTGGAGGGAATCGAACGGGTGAGTTCTTTTAAGAGCCCTGGCGCTGAAAAGATTATATCTCTGCGTCCTGATCTGGTACTGGCAGACAGCCGTCTGCAGGGCAGCTGCCTGAAAGAGTTGAAAGGGGCGGGGATTCAGGTATTTGACTTTTTCCCACTCACATTGGACGGCCTTTTTGCCGGAATGGAGGAGATCTCTTCTCTTGCTGGAGGGGGAGAGCCTGCCAGGCAGGTGATTGAGGGGTTGCGTGCAAAGGCGGATGAGCTAATCGCTGTAGCTAAGCGTTTTCCGCCCAGGAAGCTGCTTTTTGTTATGGGGAGAGAGATGTTGGCTACCCCCGGCCCGGCATCTATTCAGTACGATGTTTTTTCTTCCCTGGGACTAAAGTTGTATCCAGGTGCTTGTCATATATCCTATATTCCTCTTACCTGGGGAGAGGTGGCACACTTTGACCCGGAGATTCTTTTGGCATGTGGTAGATTTCCCGGTCAGAAGGAGCGAGAGCGCTGCCCCGGATGCCGCGCCAAAAACCGCCCCTGTGTCCGGGATGTAGAAGATGTTTATCAGATCCCTGAGATCGCCGGAGTAAGTGCTGTTAAGAAAAGAAAGGTCTTCACTGTCCCCTGCCACTTTTTCTGCCGCCCGGGACCGCGGCTTTTAGAGGGTATGGAGTGGCTGACAGGGGTAATTAAATCTCCCTTTTAATGCACCAGCAAGGCATTAGTACATGTCACAGCAATTAGTTAGAGCATCTGTTTGCAAATGACATCTTGAAACTGGCAAGATGATCGTGGATTGTTTGTGCTGGTTTCAGAGGGGTATTACTATGCTTGAATACCTGTCTTCTGAGGGGAAATATGTTTTGCAAGAACTCAATACCCTTTTATTAAAGGGATTTCTTTAGTTTGGACAATTAATGTATGAGATCTGCAATTTCCTTAAAGTGTGAATGGCAGGAACATCGGTACAGAAACATCGGTATATAATGAAAGCAACCAGACAGAAAGGGGATGTGATCAAGTTTCATAAATTCACTGTAGGAGTTATGGGTGGTGGAGAAAATGCATCCCTTAAAACCATGCAGATGGCTTATCGGCTGGGTAAGCTGATTGCAGAAGAGGGCTGGGTGTTTCTCTGTGGGGGACGTGCCGCTGGGGTGATGGATGCATCTGCCAGGGGAGCAAAGGAAGCAGGCGGCCTGACGGTCGGGATCTTACCGGACAGGCACAAGGGCAATGCTTCAAAATATATAGATATTGCCATAGCCACTGGAATGGGTGATGGGCGCAATTATATCAATGTTCTCTCCAGTGATATTGTGGTGGCACTCCCAGGGATGGCTGGGACAATCTCGGAGATAGCTCTTGCTCTAAAGAACGGCAAAAAGGTGATTCTTCTGGAGTTTGAAATAGGGGATGTTTTTGATTATTATCGACAAAATGGGCTTTTAGTTAAAGTAAGTACTCCGGAGCAGGTGATCCGGCTGATTAAGGAGTACTGTAGTGTAGGGTGATAATCTGTGAAGGATGGTTTTTATTCTATACGTAGAGCAGCAGAGGTTGAGGTCGTCATCAAACGGTCCAAGTTTATTGCCGCTGCCGCCCCTGTTGATGATGAGGATGCTGCCAACTTTTTTATTGATCAAGTAAAAGAAAAACACAAGCGGGCGACTCACAATGTATTTGCCTATTTGATCAATGAGCAGGTCATGCGCTGTAGTGATGATGGAGAACCTGCGGGGACTGCTGGAATGCCGGTGCTGGATGTGATTCGAAAGCAGGGCCTGGAGCGAATAGCTATTGTAGTTACCCGGTACTTCGGTGGTATTAAGCTCGGTGCCGGGGGGTTGGTGCGCGCATACACTGAAGCAGCCGGTAAAGCCATCGATTCTGCAGGGATTGTAAAAAAAAGGCTGCATCGTGAGATTTTTGTGCAGGTTGATTATCAGTTTTTTGGCCCTGTCAAACGGGAGTTGGAGATGGCCAAGGCGCAGATCCAGGATATAGCTTATGGTGAACAGGTGAAGATCAGCTGCCTGCTGCCGGTAGGGGTGAATATTTTTCCAGTGCTTGAAGGAATTACGGCGGGGCAGGTGGAGATTAAGGAGGGTAAGTCTTGCTACTTTTAGAAGGATAGTTTGTGCAGAAATCCTCGTTTTCTAGTTGACGGATTCCTGGGCAAAGCATATACTGAAAGCAAACATATGAATATATGCTCATATGTTATTGGTGAGAGGGTGATCTGATGGGTGATGACCGTGATATCATTGAACACTGCAGCTCTACTGTTGTCCATGAGGATGTAGTGTATCAGGTAAAGCAGAAGATGCCTGAGGATGAATGCCTCTTTGACCTTGCTGAGCTGTTTAAGGTATTCGGTGATACCACCAGGGTGAAGATTCTGTTTGCCTTATTTACAGCTGAGATGTGTGTCTGTGATCTGACAGCTATTTTAGGGTTGACTCAATCCGCTGTTTCTCACCAACTGCGGGTGTTGAAACAGGCAAGGCTAGTCAAATATAGAAAAGAAGGTAAAATGGTTTATTATTCCTTAGATGATGAACACGTTAAACAAATTTTTGATCAGGGGCTGGCTCATATTAGCCATCAGGGAGAATAGTGTTGGCATTGTGCAAACCCATTTTGACACTTTTCACACAGACTGTGTTTCTTTGTCATGTGGCAAGCTGAAAAAAGTGTGGCAAAATAACAGTTTCCTTATCACATATACTTGAAAGAGGGTGATGTAGTGGGTACCGAGCAAAGCTGTACTTGTACAGATTGTACGAGCTGTGCGGTTATTGAACCGCAGGCAATTGATATACAGACAGGTGCTAGTAAATCTTTGGAGCTGATAGGGCTCACATGTGCTAACTGCGCTGCCAAGATAGAACATGAAGTAAATAAACTGGCAGGGGTTCAGAATGCATCCTTGGATTTTGGGGCCAAGAGGCTGCTTATTCATGTGTACAATGAGCGGGAATTAGAAGAGATAACATCTCAAGTTATGGAAATTATCAAAGAAATTGAGCCTGATGTGAAGGTTATCGAGCATGGGGCGGCGGGGGGTGCCCCGGTTATCGAGGATGATTTGGTCAACAAAAAAGAACTGTTTAAGATCGGGATAGGGGCAGTGTTGTTTGCGATTGCCCTTATTTTTGAGTTTTCTTTTTGGGCTGAATTGAGTTTATTTTTAACGAGTTATATTTTAGTGGGCGGAGATATATTGCTGAGAGCAGTCAGGAACATTTCCAGGGGCCAGGTTTTTGATGAGTATTTCTTGATGAGTGTGGCCACTATCGGTGCCTTTGCCATCAGGCAGTTCCCTGAGGGTGTAGCGGTGATGCTCTTTTTCAAAATAGGGGAGTTTTTTGAAGGCTTGGCAGTGAACCGCTCGAGTAAGTCTATTTCTTCCCTGATGGATATTAGGCCTGACTATGCAAATTTACAGGTGGGGGATGACATCAAGATGGTTTCTCCTGAAAGTGTTAGAATAGGGGATATCATTGTTGTTAAACCCGGGGAAAAAGTTCCCTTGGATGGGGTAGTTGTCGAGGGGAGATCTATGGTTGACACCTCTGCCTTAACTGGGGAATCGGTCCCCAGGGATGTGGAGCAAGGAAGTGATATCCTGGGGGGCTTTATCAATCAAAACGGCCTGCTCAAAGTGCGGGTAACCAAAGAATTTGGGGAATCTACCGTTTCCAAAATCCTTGATCTAGTGCAGAATGCCAGCAGCAAAAAGGCGCCGACCGAAACCTTCATCACCAAGTTTGCCAGGTATTACACACCTGCTGTGGTTTTCGGAGCCATTGCCATAGCTTTGATACCGCCTCTTCTTATACAGGGTGCGGCCTTTTCCCAGTGGATCTACAGGGCACTGGTGTTCTTGGTCATTTCCTGCCCTTGTGCCCTTGTGGTTTCTATACCCCTGGGCTTTTTCGGGGGTATAGGCGGGGCTTCTAAAAAGGGAATCCTCGTTAAGGGGGGCAACTATCTGGAGGCTTTAAATGACGTAGATACCGTTGTTTTCGACAAAACCGGGACACTGACAAAGGGTGTGTTTAAGGTTACAGAGGTTGTGCCGGAGAATGGATTCAGCAGAGATGATCTAATCGAAATGGCTGCTTATGCAGAGGTGTTTTCTAATCATCCCATTGCTGTGTCTATTTTGAATGCCTACGAAAAAGATGTTAATAAAGACCTGGTGGATAGTTATGATGAAATCTTTGGGTATGGGATCAAGGCCGTAGTTTGGGGAAGGGAAATCCTTGCGGGAAACAGCAAACTGATGAGAAAAGAGGGTATTTCCTTTGAAGAGATAGATGTTCCAGGAACTATAGTATATGTAGCTCTAGATAAAACCTATGCAGGATACATCGTTATTTCTGATGAGGTCAAGGAGGATTCCATAGAGGCCATTAGAGCACTGAAAAATATCGGTGTCCGAAAAATCGTGATGCTCACCGGAGACAATAAGGTAGTTGGGGAAAGGGTGGCAGAGGAGCTAGGGGTAGATGAGGTCCATACAGAGCTCTTACCTGACCAAAAAGTGGAAGAGGTGGAGCGGCTGGAAAAGGAAGTAAGCTCCAAGGGAAAGCTGGTTTGTGTTGGGGATGGGATCAATGATGCACCTGTTTTGGCAAGGGCTGATATTGGGGTTGCCATGGGAGCACTGGGATCCGATGCCGCTATTGAAGCCGCAGATGTAGTCCTGATGACCGATGAACCATCCCAATTGGTGAAAGCCATCAAGATTGCCAAGAGAACAAAAAATATTGTTTGGCAAAATATAGTTTTTGTATTGGGTGTAAAAGCTGTTGTGTTGGTTTTAGGCGCAGTGGGGATAGCCACCATGTGGGCCGCGGTTTTCGCGGATGTAGGGGTGGCTTTGATCGCTGTCTTAAATTCATCCAGGGCCATGTATGTGAAGAATATTTAAAGATGGTGGATCTTTATCTGGGATAATATCCAATTCAGTGGTGCAGGCACCAGTGAATTGGATAGCTTGCTGGGTTAATATTCTTGCACGGTTTCATATCCAGGTGGTATAATATCATAAAACTTAATAATTTCCTGTGTTTGCCAGTAATAGGGGAGTAGCTGTAACAGGTGCGGCGACATCTCGGATATTTTTGTGCCCGCTGCAACTGCGGAGAAGATCCGAGCAAGACCTTTACTTGAATTTTTTGTTCATGTAAGGGTCTTTTTTATATTCAAATAGCATTTTGAAATACTAAGAACTGTGAGGAGGTTGACGATGCAGGAACAAAAGTGGCATATGATAGAAGCGAAAGAGGCGGAACAAATATTAAAGACTGATCTCGTTCTGGGCTTGTCTGCTGCAGAAGTGGAAAAGCGATTAGAAGAATATGGCCCTAATGTTCTCAAAGAACCTCCGCCCCGCAGCCTTTTAGCTATGTTTATTGGCCAGATGAAGGAAGTGCTGGTCTTGATCCTGATTGTGGCAGCGGTTGTTTCAGGGGCACTGGGTGAATGGGCTGACTCTATGGTTATTTTGGTCATTGTGGTGATCAACGCTTGTCTCGGTGTCTATCAGGAACATAAGGCAGAACAAGCTTTGAAGGCCTTAAAAAAGATGACAGCACCCACTGCTAAAGTGATCCGTGATGGAGATGTTTATCAGGTACATCTGGAAACACTGGTGCCAGGGGATATAGTGCTGCTGGAGGCTGGGGATTCTCTTCCAGCTGATATCAGGCTGATTGAAACAGTGTCACTGCAAGTTAATGAAGCTGCCTTAACCGGTGAGTCAGTACCTGTGGAAAAGTTTTCAGGTGTTATTGAACAGGAAGATGTGCCGGTCGGGGACCAAAAAAATATGGCTTTTATGGGTACCATTATTACCAGCGGACGGGGTAAGGGGCTGGTAGTGTCTACTGGGATGAGAACTCAACTGGGTAAAATTGCCCAGATGATCCAGGAGACTCCACTGGAAACTACTCCACTGCAGAAACGGCTTGGAGAACTAGGTAAGATTTTGGGCATTGGGGCCGGGGTTATTGTCGCAGTAGTGTTTCTTACTGGAATGCTGCAGGGAGCTGATGCCCTGGAGATGGTTATGATCTCTATCAGTTTAGCGGTGGCTGCAGTTCCAGAAGGCCTTCCTGCGGTGGTGACCATTGTCCTGGCAATGGGAGTGACCCGGATGAGCCGCCGCCGGGCGGTGATCAGGAGGCTCCCTGCTGTGGAAACACTGGGCACTGTCACTGTCATTTGTTCTGACAAGACAGGGACATTGACGAAAAATGAAATGACCGTCACCCACATTTATACTGGTGGGGAAATTTATGATGTAACAGGGATTGGCTACACCCCGGATGGTGTTTTTATTGATGCTCAGGGAGAAAAAATTGTACCCCTGGAAAATAAAAATTTGCTGTTGATGCTCATGGGAGGGCTGTTGGGCAGTGATGCACAGCTAGTAGAGACAGAAGACGGATGGGATGTGATCGGTGATCCCACAGAGGGAGCCCTGGTGGTTGCTGCGGCAAAGGCTGGTTTGAGAAATGGAGAGCTGAAACAGGGATATCCTAGGTTAGCGGAGTTACCCTTTGACTCAGTCCGTAAGATGATGACTACCTTTTATAAGGTCGACGATACCATATATTCTTATACAAAGGGTGCCCCAGATCTGCTGTTGGCACGGTGTACTAAGATCGTCAACGGATTTGGTGAAATTGAATCACTAACCACAGAGGGACGGGAGC
>JBASML010000146.1:0-7142 GCA_049656845.1 Syntrophaceticus sp. | reverse complement strand
CTGCAAAGACAATCCTGCCAAGTTCTTTTCTTTTGATGGTTAAGTCGTTGTTTAAAATCCCCTCACCAAATTGATCAACCATCTGCTGCCATGCTGGCATGCCGGGTTCTACCACTTGGCGGGCTACGAGATCTGCATCAATAACTTGCCCCCCAAGCTCCTTGATCATATCACTGACAAGGCTTTTCCCAGTGGCGATGCCGCCGGTTAATCCTATTACATATCCCAATATCCTTTCCTCCAAAAAATCATTAAATAATTTTCAAATAATTTTGAGTATTCCCAACATACACAAAAGGATACCTGCTATAATCGGCCCCTGTGAGCGCATCCAGGCTAGAGTTGAGGAGTGCCCTAAATAAACCCCCAACAAAAGAAAACACTGTTGAAAGAGGGGAATGAGCAAAATGGTCTGCATCCCACCAGAGCCAGCTAATGCAGCTCCAAATACCGCCCCAAGCGCATCCACAGAAAGGGCAAAAGCAAGAAAAAGTGATTCTTGGATGCTAATCACCCCAGAAGCATCGATGTCCGCGTTGACTGGCTCCTCAAATATCTGGATGATCACTGCCAGTGAGGCCAGCCGTAATTCTACTATTTTTCTTACCTTCTCCTCTTCCTGAACAATATCCTTATCCTTTTTCCGTGGGCGAAATAACCACCATAATCCGATCCCTAATAGGATTATTCCCCCCACTCGCTCACTCCACATACCAGGGATAATCTGTGCCACCGCACTACCGCAGAAAACCGAAATACCTACGATCAGCATTGAGACACATATTAATACGCAATATGATAACATAGGAATTTTTATCCGGCGCAGCCCATAAGCAAATCCAGCACTAAAAGCATCCAAACTCAAAGCTATGGCAAAAAAAATTAATGTCCCCAAGTCCACTATTCACCTCACCCCTACTTAACAATTTATTAAGTAGAGGCCAAGGTCGTGTCTACTTCTGGCAGGATGGACAGTAGTAGGAACTGCGGCCCCCCTGCTTGATACGGATAATATAATTTCCACAAGAAGGGCAGGGTTCTCCTGCTCTACCATGCACCATCAGCTTGTTCTGAAATTCACCACTGTTCCCATTACCATCAACATAATCCCGCAGAGTTGTGCCGTGGTGGCTGATAGCTGACTTTATAACATCCTGGATCGCCTGGTAAAGCCTTTGTTGTTCCTTGATGTCTAAAGAATCTGCTGTACGCTGTGGATGAATTCCCGCTTTCCACAAGATCTCATTGGCATAGATATTCCCGATTCCAGCAATAAATGACTGGTTGAGCAACAGCCCCTTTACCTGACCCCTTCTACCCTTAAGCCTGTCTTGAAAAATCTCCAAAGTCAGACGTGGATCAATGGCATCATACCCTAAAACTTTGAAGGGTGTAAAAGAATCCAACTCTTGGCGGTACAATAAATGCATAGTACCAAATTTACGGACATCCTCAAAGTGAAGCTCTTTCCCCTGGTCGAGGTTAAAAATAACGCGTGTATATTTATTGGCAGGAACACTGGACTCTGTAAAAACCAAGCGGCCAGTCATACGCAGATGGATCACTAATACCATTAAAGAACCAATCTCCATAATCAGGTACTTACCCCGGCGATTAAAACCAGTGATTTCTTGACCCTGAAGAGAGGCTGCAAAAAGACCCGCATCTGGCTTTTTGATGGTGTTTTCATGAATTACAGTTACTTTCCTGATTACATGGCCCTTGGCCTTTGGCTCCAGTGTACGATGAATTGTTTCTACTTCGGGAAGTTCAGGCATTCTCTCACTCCATACTCTCCATGTCATTCCAGTTGGAGCCAATTTCAATGCCCACTTTCAAAGGAACAGAAAGTTCAACCACATTTTCCATCTGACTGCGCACCAAGGAAACAAGGGTTTCCAATTCCTTTGGAGGAAACTCAAAAATCAGTTCATCATGAACCTGCAGTAGTAAGCGCGCTCTCAAACCTTTTTCTTGTAGTTCCTGGTGGATGCGCAGCATCGCCAGCTTGATAATGTCCGCGGCACTCCCCTGGATCGGTGTGTTCACAGCGGTCCTTTCTCCGAAAGCGCGTATATTTCTATTGCTGCTCAACAGCTCAGGAAGATACCTGCGCCTTTTAAATAGTGTCTGTACATAGCCTTTTTCTCTCGCCTCCTTGATGGTTTCTTCTATATAACGTTTCACACCAGGGTACTGAAGAAAGTAGTTTTCAATATACTGGGCAGCCTCTTCCCTGCTCACTCCAACATCCCGGGCGAGACCATAATCTGTGATGCCATAGATAATTCCAAAGTTGATTCCCTTAGCCCTGCGGCGCAGATCCGGGGTAACATCTTCTGGAGCAACCCCGAATATGGTTGCCGCAGTCCTGGTATGGATATCCTCTCCATGCTGGAAGTCTGCTATTAACCGGGAATCTTGGGACATATGGGCAAGAACTCTGAGTTCGATCTGAGAGTAATCCGCAGCCATCAGAAGCCACCCGGGTTCTGAGGGAATAAAAGCCTTTCTGATTTTTCTTCCCAGTTCATCTCTGATCGGTATATTTTGTAGATTGGGCTCTGTACTGCTTAGCCTTCCAGTAGCAGTAATCGTCTGGTTAAATGTTGTATGTACCTTTCCGGTCTGGGGGTTGACTAGACTTTGCAGTCCATCGACATAGGTTGATTTGAGCTTAGTAAGCTGCCGGTACTCTAGTATTTTAGCTGGAAGCTCATGGATTGAGGCTAGTTTTTCCAAGACTTCAGCATCTGTACTGTAACCGGTTTTTGTCCTTTTGATGACAGGAAGTTTCAATTTATCAAAAAGGATATGCCCCAGTTGGCGGGGCGAATTGATATTAAAGCTCTCCCCAGCCAAAGCATAAATTTCTGATGTTAAAGCCAAAAGCTGTTCGCCAAACTCCTGGGATATTTCTTCTAACCAGGCCAAATCAAGTTTTATACCCTGGATCTCCATCTCTGCTAAAACATCTGATAAAGGCAGTTCCAGGTTATAAAAAAGATCATCCAGATCATCTCTTTGCAGTTCTTCTTTTAAAACTGCCCACAGTTTTTTAATCATTAAAGCCCGCTGTGCTGCCCCGGTTTCATCCTGGGCAAAGTTAACCACCTGATTGAGATATTTTAAAGAAAGCTCTTCAATGTCTGGGTTGGAAAGTGATGAATTCAATAAATAAGCCGCAAGCATTGTATCCCCGTTGATCCCCTTGAGATCAAGACCATGTCGCCTGCACATAATTAACTCCGCTTTGGCATCATGGCACAATTTTATATAATCAGGGTCATCTAAAACCGAATTCAGCAGTTTAAGCATCTCTTCTTTTTGATTTGCGTCGTCAGGAAAAGAAATAGCAGCGCATTTTTCCCCCCAGGCAACCCCAAGTACTGATAGGGATGCACTGTGGGGAGAGATACCATTTCGCTCAAAAATACATGCGAACTCTCCTGCCCTTTTAATCTCTTCGAGGATATCGACCAGTTGAGAGATGGTTTTTACCAAACAATAATTATTACTATCTAGTGCGGCAACATCTGAGGGGATCTCTTCCTGGATATTTTTCAATAAGGATTTGAACTCTAACTGCTGAAATATGTCAACCAGAGCATCATAATCCGGTTGTTCCATTTGTAGATCATTAAAATCAATACACACAGGAACATCCTGGGCAAGTGTAGCCAATCTTTTGCTCATCAGCGCCTGGTCCTCATAATCCCTAAGGAGAGCAGCAATTTTAGGAGGCAGTTTATCCAGATTAGCAAGACACTCCTCAACACTTCGAAACTGTTTGAGGAGTTTAACCGCGGTTTTAGCCCCGATCCCCGGCACTCCTGGTATATTATCACTCTGGTCGCCTTTAAGGCCTTTCAAATCAGCGACCTGAACAGGGTCTACCCCGTACTTCTCTTTAACTTTCTCTGGTGTGAAGCACTCCAAATCACTGATCCCCCTGCGGGTCATCAAAGCCTTTGTCTGTTTAGTTACCAGCTGAAGTAAATCCCGGTCCCCGGATACGATCAAAACTTCAAAGCCTTGTTTCTCTGCCTCCCTGACCACCTCGCCGATTAAATCATCACCCTCATAGCCTTCCAGCTCCAGAACCGGTATACGCAGTGCGGCAAGCACCTGTTTAATCAACGGGAACTGCGGCCGCAGTTCATCAGGTGTCGCCTTGCGGTGGGCTTTATAATCTTCATATTCATCATGCCTAAAGGTTGTCCGACCAGCATCAAAAACAACTACCAGGTAATCGGGCTGCTCCTGGCGGATAATCTTTAGCAGCATTGTCGTAAAACCATAAACAGCATTAGTAAAATATCCTGTAGTTGTACTCAAAAGCGGTAAGGCATGGAATGCTCTGTGCGCTAGGCTATTTCCATCAAGTATAACAAGTTTTTTCATTAAGCTCCCCCTAATCTCTCTTCTTTTTAATTATTCAATCATCAGGGTTAGACCTGCTTTATTCCTTCTAGATGCCCGGCCATTTTCTCCCGGCCTTTGGCTTCTAACTTCCCACTTCTCACATTTTATTCCCACTTCTAACTTCCCACTTCTCACATCTTGTTCCCACTTCTAACTTCCCACTTCTCACATCTCATTTACCAGGCCTATTTTATTGCTTTATAACCCCTTTTTCGTCCTTTATATCAAGGCTTGTATCCAAATCCAAACTAAGCTTTTTCATCTTTTGTAAGATCCGGTCAGCATCATCTCTTTGTGCTGTTCGAGGCTGCTCATAAGAAATCATAACCGGATAAAGCTCTACCCTCTCCAATTCCTTCCCCTGAAAAAATGTCTTTATCAATACAGTTTCCTGGCACTTTGGTCGGCGCTGCTTATCATAAACAAAATTACCTAAACTGTAAGCAATAAATGACCCATTATACATTTCAACACCCTGCAGGCAGTGAGGGTGGTGTCCAATGACCAACTTTGCTCCGGCATCCACCAGCCTGTGGGCTGCCTCTTTTTGGTATTCTTCAGGATAATCAGAGTATTCAGTACCCCAGTGCAAAGAAACCACAATGGTATCGACCTGATCTCGTAGAGAGGAGACTGTGTTAACCAACTCATCAACATCAAATTTCTGCACACCCGGGATGTCGGGCCTCGCTTCAAATGTACGGGGATACTGATAACTCCAAAAGATATCTGCCATCTCAGTTGCAGCAATAAAAGCAATCTTTTGCCCTTTAAATTCCTTAATCACAGGTTGAACAGCCTCATCTAGATCCCTTCCCCCACCTACGGGATCAATCCCCTGTTCACGCAAAAACTCCAGGGTATCTAGAAGAGCCGGAGAATCATAATCAAGGATGTGATTATTGGCTATACTCAGTACATCATAACCCGCTTCTTTCAGAGCCCCGGCAACTGCAGGATCAGAGCGAAACCAGATCCCCTTCCCCGGTATGGGTGTGCCTCTGCGAGAAAGTGATGTCTCTAAATTGCCAAAGGTAAGATCTGATTTTTTCAGTAAAGGTGCCATCTGCTCAAAGGGGTAATATGTGCCGTTTTCTGTCATGGCCACCGCCACACGCCTACTCAGCATTAGATCCCCATTTGCCGTAAGGGTCCACTCCGGAGGCAGTTCCGGCTGCTGAGCCACCTGTTTTTCCTGTTGTTCCACAGTTGAGGGAGTGCCCCCCCACTGCTCCCAGGCAATAAAAGCAACCAGGACAACCAAAATAATTGTTAAAGTCCGGACAGACCACTTTTCCCTGCGTGTATTTTTGTAATAACCCACGGCAACCCCCTCATTAATGATAAGATAACTCAATTATAGCAGATTGTTCATAATCGTTGGTTATTAGTGGTTGGTCGTTAGCTAAAAAAGATGCGGGGACAGCATCCTTCGTACGCATCAACACTAAAAAATAGTAGGGGACAATCCCACTACCTAACAGAAGGTTTACAAGATGCACCTCAAACTGTCTTACACAATCAAACCTCTAGTCCATATAAATGGGTAACGCGGGTGCATTCCCGCGTTATCATAGTCAAATAGCTGTATAGCTGAATGTAAGTTCAGAACCTCTCTAATAACCAACAACCACCAAATATACAAGTTCACGTCGTAGACAGCAGTTTGAAACACGTAGGGCAGTCCCTTTAACATCATTTTCCAACAACCAATTACCAGCCACCCACTACTAACTCCCACTTTCTTCTAGACTGTCCAGGACCTGCAGCAAGGCCTCTTCATCAGGCAAATCTAACAGCCCTTTTTCCGCTTTCTTGCGTAATTCCTGAGGAAGAGTATTTACTTTGATCTTTGTTACCCGAATTATCCCGCCATTTACTCCGGCGGGACCCCTTACCACCGCAATAAATCCACCCTTTTCACCTAAATGGGTAACCCTGGAGCACTTCTCACACAGTTTCTCCAGGGTTCGGGAAACCATCACCTGGTTATCTTCATAGTGTGACTGCCATCCTTCTCGGGAAGGATATAATTGACGTATCTCGCGCAGTGTGAACACCTTCAACTCTAAAGGAGAAGTTTCCTTACAGTCTTCGTGTTTGCACAGTTCATAGTTAGTTTTAATGAAAATCTTGGCCCCCTCAGGGAGGGCACGCCGCGCAACCACTTGTTCTTGCCATAGAAAATAACCACCGGCAAAAACAATAATCAGCAAACCATAAATCAGGAGGCGGGAATACTTTCTTTCCATAACAAACACCCTTTTAAGTAGTCTTATTAATAAATATTACCATTCCTCCCGATTTTATGAATATCATTATTAATATAAATTATTATGGATTAGCTATGCATCTTCCAACTGCTGAATTATTTCATCAGGGATATCAAAATTTGCATAAACATGCTGTACATCATCATGATCTTCCAGAGCATTAAGCAGATTCAAGATCTTCTCCGCTGTTGCCTTATTTGTTACGGGAACCGTGGAGTTCGGCACCATGGTAACTTCAGCATTATCGCATTTGATTCCATGTTCAGAGAGTATACCCTTGATCCTTTCCATGTCTTCAGGAGCTGTCACCACTTCTATGGTATCCTCTCCTTCCTGCACATCCTCAGCACCCTCCTCGATCAAGAGAAGCATCATCTCTTCAGGGTCCATAGAAAGGCCTGCCCTGGATATGGTCAACAAACCTTTCCGATCAAACATCCACGC
>JBASML010000145.1:0-1509 GCA_049656845.1 Syntrophaceticus sp. | reverse complement strand
GTGTAAACATAGATTACCTCTTGGTCCATTATGTCTTCAATAACATCACTCTCATCACTTATAACCAGTTTTCTTAAGGATATTATACCTTCCAGTTTTCTGTTCTTATCTGTTACATAGCAAGTATATACGGTTTCTTTTTTAAGACCAATTTCCCTTATATGGTTTAAGGCATCCTTTACAGTCATTGACTTTTTCAGATCCACATATTCAATGGTCATTATGCTGCCCGCTGAATCCGGCGGGTATCTCAAAAATTGGTTGATTAAGTCTCTTTGCTCTTTCCTTGTATGCAGTAAAATTTTTTTCACTATGTTTGCGGGCATTTCTTCTATCAAATCGATCATGTCGTCAAAGAACAATTCATCGATAATTTCTTTTAATTCTTTATTTATTGCCATACTAACGAAATCTTTTTGTTTTTTTACAGATAACTCTGCAAACACATCTACAGCCAGATCCTTGGGCAACATTCTAAATATCAGCAGTGTTGTATTAATATCTAAAGGTTCCAGCATCTCAGCAATGTCAACTTCGTTTGTTTTTTCTAGTTTTTCTTTCAGGAAAAGATATCTCTTTTCTTTGATCAACTTTTCCAGTTCTTGTTTATCCATAATCTTCCCCTCAGATAACCCAGTCTTTAGCAACGACTGGAATTATTTTGTCCTAATATAGGTTATTATATTGTTGCCGGGGTTTCAAACAGGTCCCAACCTTTGTCGAGCCGGCGAACTGAGCAGAGTGATGCTTAAGACAAAAAGAACCCCGCGGAAAAACCCGAGAGGCTCTATACGCTCATAGTAGCGTTCTTCATGATTGATCTCAATCAATAATAGAGGGAATCACTATACTATCATGTAAATCCCGTTGATCTTTACTACTCCTCAATTTTAGATGGATAAACTAATCTCAGTCCCAGGGTCTCCCGTGAATCAAGCCTGATCCTGGGATACCTTTCTCCAAATAAACCAGGCTACTAGCAGGGCGATGACTCCCAGCAGGATCAGGTCGATACGATGGAACCAAGTACGAGTTATCTCCCAATTTTCGCCTAGCAGGAAGCCGCAGTAAGTGAGGAGCAAGGCCCAGATGAGCGAACCTAAGAAAGTATAGATGATGAAGGGGATCATTCTTACACGGGCAGCGCCTACGGGTAGAGAGATAAAGGTACGGATCCCAGGCACTAGGCGGGAGAAGAAAACGGTAGCATCCCCATAGCGGACAAGCCACCCTTCTGCTTTATGTAGTATTTCTGTGGTCAGTCCGATATATTTACCATAGCGTAAAAGCAGCGGACGCCCGCCGAAAAGACCGATATAGTCGGAAATAATAGAACCGACAGTACCCCCGGTAGCCCCAGCCAAGGCTGCGGGAAAAAATTTCAACTGCCCGGTTGAAACCAGGTAGCCCCCAAAGGGAAGGATAATCTCGCTGGGAAGGGGGATATTGCAGCTTTCGATAGCCATCAGAATCCCCACCCCCCAATACCCCAGGGAGGCGATATAAGAT
>JBASML010000144.1:0-2131 GCA_049656845.1 Syntrophaceticus sp. | reverse complement strand
GTTGTGCAGGTAGGTGTTTGGCTATGCCTGCCTGAACAGCAATCACTCTGCAGCAGTTAGTTGCATTCTTAAAAGTCGATCCTGCAGTTCTTTAGTGCAGCCTGGTAGACTTTTTTGATCGGCACCTCGTTATTCTTTGCTGCCAGAGCACAATCTTCATATTCTGGTGCCAGATTGTAGATTACCCGTTTACCCTCCTGATTAAATCCGTAACCGATCTTTAATCTGATTTTACCGTAGTTTGTGTTTACCTCTTGTACATCCCGGTGTAATTTGATCCTGCCCGCTTTATGCCAGCGCACTCCGAGAGTGGTAGTTTCTTGAAACAAAATATTGACCAGTGCATACACCTGATTGGGAGAGGAGAGTGCGGTGATCATGATGCCGGGTCTCCCCTTTTTCATAACTGCCGGAGCAAAGAGAACATCCAGTGCTCCTGCCTCCTGAAGCTGTGTTCTTAGATAAGGGAGTAGTTCAGGGCTGGTATCATCCACCTGGGCATCCAATATTACGACCTCATCCTCATCAAAGCGATTAAAGTGGATGTTATTACCCAAGCCTACCTCTTGCTCATCAGCCTCACCTAACCAAGCCCGCAGGATATTGGGCCAAGGGAGGTCCTGGCTGCCTGCTCCATATCCCACCTTCAGCCAGCGTCCCTGTGGTGGTGGGCCGAAAAAAGAAGCTAGTGTTGTGACAAGTGCAGCTCCTGTTGGGGTGACCAGTTCCCCATCAAAGGGAATGCCGTAAGTGGGTGTTCCCTGCAAAAGCTCCATAGTTGCAGGTGCTGGAGTAGGGATCAAGCCGTGGTTTGTTTTGATTGCCCCGCGTCCCAGCGGGAGTGGTGATGAGCATACCTGATCTATTTGGAGGTGGGAAATGGCGGCAAAAGTGCCGGCCAGGTCCACCAGTGTATCCAAGCCGCCTAACTCATGGAAATGTACTTCTTCAATGGCTGTGCCATGTATCGAGGCCTCTGCTGCGGCTAACCGGTATAAACAGGCTTCCACTTGTGATTTAATGGATTGAGGCAAGTTTCCCGCTTCAAGCACCTCCATTAATTGCCTCAGGGTTCTTTCCCGGGGCTGGGGTTCCTTTTCCTTGACGGTGATCGATGCAGCACGTAAGGAATTTTTTTTGACACTGTGTATTTCAAGGGTTACCGGCAGCTGTAGCTGCTCGATTACTTTTTTGAGAACTTCCGGAGGAACTCCCAGATCGAGCAAAGCGGAGGGGCACATGTCTCCACTGATCCCGGAAAAGCAGTCAAAGTAAAGAGTTTTCATTGAGTTTGCGCCGTGAAAAACCCTGGGATTTATCCTGGGGAGAATTGGCGCGCCTCCTTTCACGATACTATAAAAATAAACATCTAATCGGGGTTGTTTCTATTGTTCCCTATCATCTTCTACCTCTGGAGAGCCACTCTTTGTGATCAGGTAGGCGAGAACTGCTGCCCCAAAACCGTTATCTATGTTTACCACCCCGACCCCTGGTGCACAGGTGTTGAGCATAGCCAGGAGTGCAGTCAGTCCGCCGAAGCTGGTACCGTATCCTGTACTGGTTGGCACCGCGATCACCGGTTTATCCGTAAGCCCTGCCACCACTCCAGGAAGCGCTCCTTCCATTCCAGCGATAACAACCAACACCCGGCATGTGTTCATTTCCTCCAGATATGGGAATAGTCGGTGTATTCCGGCAACCCCTACATCATAGATCTTGATTACTTCATTACCTAGCAGTTCCGCTGTAAGAGCAGTTTCCTCTGCCACCGGAATGTCGCTGGTTCCGGCTGTCAGCACCGCTATCTTACCCCAGCGTGGTTTGGCTGCTGCAGGTTTAAGGCATAGTATCTTCGCGTCTTGGCAGTAGTGGGCTTTAGGGAATTGGGCTTTAATTAGAGAGGCTGCATCAGGTGAAATCCGTGTAGCCACGACCTGTTCGTTGTGTTTCGCCAGTTCCTGAAAGGCTGCCAGTATCTGCTGTGGTGTTTTGCCCTGGCAAAAAATAACCTCAGGAAATCCCCGACGCAAATTTCTGTGGTGGTCGATTTTGGCAGAATTAATATCAGTATAAGGAAGATATTTTAGGATTTCTGCTGCTTTTTCAACGCTGATCTTGTTTTCCTGTACAT
>JBASML010000143.1:0-4401 GCA_049656845.1 Syntrophaceticus sp. | reverse complement strand
CACTTAGACCAGGTATTCAAGGATGAATTTCTTCGCTCAGTAGAGCTGTCTTCTTGATGTTGGGGGTTTTGACGGTCTACCGCTCGACTCCCAATTTCAGGTCGGACAGGACGACGGTTCTCTTCGGGACAGCTCAGGGATGCTGTGTAACACGTTACTAGCTGCGAAACACAGCAATTAAATGGTGGCTGTCGCCTACAGGCAGTTGCCAGAAGGAGGGGTTTTCTTATGGCAAATTTAATTAAGGAAGTTGTTGATGTTTACCAGAAGGGAGAAGAGGCGGTATTAGTGACCTTGTGTTCCACCAGAGGATCTACACCTAGAAAAGCCGGTGCAAAAATGCTGGTCTATCCTGATGGAAAGACAAAAGGAACGATCGGTGGTGGTGAACTGGAGTTTGAGGCCACCAGCAAAGCTTTAGAAGTCATGAAAACCAAAGAATCAATTCTCTGGGAGAAGAAACTAATTGATTTGGGAATGGTCTGTGGTGGGGCAGGGACACTTTATCTGGAGTATTTGAGCGGTAAAAAACAACCTGTAATCGATTAGAGTGAAGATTTTTTGTTCACGGATGGGGTACAGAACAATACATCAGCTAAGGGGATGTGTTTTCATTTATCAAGTATATATGGGTAAGTATATATGGTTTTAATTAAAAACAGTAAAAAGCCTGTCCTCTTTAATCAGGATGGGCTTGTCTTAAAATAAAAGCCGGTTGATGTGCATGTCATGTACGGTTTAGTCCCTTGATTTGCAACATCAGCAGCGGCTGCTGCGATCTTCACCAAGATGCTACTATTGCTGTGCCGGGGCAAGAATATATTACGAGGAAGGATGTATTTATGAAACTTTATGATGCTTTAGATCTAGGGAAAAATGAGCTGGTATGTTTCGTTGGTGCAGGTGGAAAAACAGGACTGATGCAAAAGCTGCTTGGCGAATGTGCACAGCAGGGAGGAAGTGTCCTGGTCACCACCAGTACAAAAATGTATAAAGGACAGTTAACAGAATGCTGCCGGCTTTTGTTGGAACAAGATGAAGACAAACTGCGGAAAAAATTGATAGATGCCTCTGCTAGTGAGAGGGTTTTGGCTGCTGCGAAAGAGCTGATAGCGAATCATAAAGTTGTAGGTTTGAGTAGAGAGGCTATAGGGAGACTATATGATTCCGGGATATTTGATTTTATATTAGTTGAAGCTGATGGTGCCAAAGGTAGGGGTCTAAAGGCCCCTGCATCCTTTGAACCGCAGGTTCCTGATCAAACAACCTGCGTGGTTGTTATTGCGGGGGTTGATGTGCTGGGAAAACCGCTGACAGAGGAATATGTACACCGCCACCATATAGTTGCAGAACTAGCAAAACAGAGGGTGGGGACTCCGGTTACTGCTAAAACTCTTTTGAGTGTTTTTAGATATTATCGGTCGTTGCTCAATCGATCATCTCCAGGGCTAAGGGTGATTCCTGCGCTCAATAAAGCTGATGATGAATATTCACAGCACAAGGCCAAAAATGTGGCAAGAGTGCTGTTTCCGGAAATGGGAAGGGTTTTAATTACTTCAACATTATCACAGAAGCCAGTACAGGAGGTGGTGTGCTAGGTCTGAGCCACAATTTTGTAACTTTTATCACTACAAAAGATAATATTGCTAAAATTATGGCCATGCAAATATACCCCTCCAAAAGGACTGTCTCTTGATGAACTGGACAGTGCTGTCAAACAGATCGTCTCCCAGGGTGTAGCAGCCAGTGACAAGCCACTGGACATCTTTGACGCGGTAGGGCTGAAAAAACCGGATATATCTATCTTAAGTGAGGATTTTTTGGATGAGCTGGCAGGGCGGGGAAAACAAAAACCTGCAGATTGAGGTTTTAAGGAAACTTTTACATGATGAGATCGGATTTCACATAACTAACAGGTCTACTTGTTACAATTGTTAAATAAAATGGAGATAAGCAGCCTTCCTCTTTCAGATCGCATTAGGTAGGAAAGTGGCATTTTTCAGCCTGGTACATATAATAACCAGGTAAGGAAAAATAATCAATAGAACATAGATAAGAGGAGGGATTACTTTGGATACAACAGATCCAACAGCTCAAGAGAAAGCCTGTTTAGATTGCTCAGTTGAGGAACTGGGGGAAGAAGGGGATGTAACAGAGGCTAGCACTGCTCCAGAACAAAAAACATGCTGTCAGGATGAGCCATCAGCAGCAGGTCATTGTGACCAAGAAGTAGATGAAGTGCTGGATGCGGAGGGAGAACCTTCTATCGAAGAAGGGATTGGTATATGTACGGATGCGGTTTCTGCCCCGGCAGCTGATAAGGACGGGTGCTTTAGATTCACTCCACATGATTTTTTTTATATTACCATTTTCGAAGTTTCATCCACTGAAATAGAATTATCCCGCCAAACTGTAGTTCCACAGGAAGTTATAAAGTATTACGAGCAATTTGGTCTTGATGAGAGAATTATACAACTTTTATTCCAATTGCAACCGCCAGCTATACATCCGGGAAATTTTCCGGGTATTTCAGGTTGAGGGAAACCTCGCTCTTAGTGGCAGTTTGCCGCTAGTTGGAACTAAGTGTTTTTGCTATTCATTTCAAAACAAGAAGGGAGGGATGGGAAATAGCTCCAGATTCAGTGCTCAATATAAGTTCGTCTTTTCAAATTTCTCTACCTGATTGCCCTGTTTCCTGTAATGTTGCTAACCCGAGATTGTTTGGTGAGGTGTTATCTGACGGGATGCTGTTAGTTTATGGGGGATGCGAACTGGTTTTTTGCTGTAGTTGTAAGGAAAACAAGGAGGATGCGTTTTATACCGAAATCATCTCTCATAAGCTTATAAAAAAAATTTTGCCTGAAAAAACAGGCTTTACAGGAAATGAAAGGGTTCAGGTCATAACCAATTCTCCCTTAAGTATTCAGGTTAGAGCAGGGAAGCCATCAAGAGTTAGTATATGGAAACGACTAGTAAGCATTATTAGGGATAGAACATGGGTAGAAGTCGTTGTTGAGGGTGAGATTTCTGTTGAAGTTGTGGGCAGTTCTTTTCAAAATAGGAATGATAAGAGAAAGATTAACGAACAAGATGTATCTGAGGGTTGCAGTGCACATACGAAAGCACCTGAAATACCTACAGGTTTCCAACAAGGAAAGGCAAGTGAGCAATTTGCAGTTTTGCATGACAGTGAAAGTGTAGCCTTGAGCATAGATTCTTTAGTGGATTTGGTTATTAAGGTTATTAAACAGCGGGAAAAAGACATACTACCTTCCAGGATGCCTGATAGTAAGATCGATGCCAAAGAGAAACTTAGTGACCAGTGTTCGCCTGTCAAAGATGAGATGGATATACTCACAGATGTTTTACAACAGATTATGGCACAAGGAGAAAAGGGAAAAAAGCAGCAGGGAGGGGTTGCAGTAAGAAGCCAGAAGCCAACGGCTTTTGACTTGTCTTCTATCCCTCTGGAAAGGATTCCAAGCAGGCCTGGGTTGCACCAAACAATTGTTCAAAATATCCCCCCTCCAAAACCTACTAATCATAATGGGTGAGGAGAACCGGGAAGGGGGGTCCAGTTGGACGCCAAAAGAAAAAGATAACCAAGTATATCTACCTCATAAACCCTCTCTTTCTAATGCGGAGTCTAAACCTAAAGCAAAATAATAAAAAATAAAAAGGCAGCAGGTTCCTGCTGCCTTTTTATTTGGTGCAGAGGAAGGGGAGTGCTATTTGGTTAGCAGCAAAATGGTTTTAATGGGGTACTGCCTTTCTATGGTAACAAATAGCATAAATGGTATCAGGAGCATATGATAATGTACAATGAAAAAAGGGGGGGGGAATATCTATGGATACCAAATTACTTGCTGCTCAGCTCAAGATGTTAATAGGCCGGCAGGTAACTCTTTATAGCTCACTCTGGAATGTAACAGGCCCAATTGCCGCTGTTGGAGATGACTATGTGTTAATTGCAGACCCAACCGGAAATGTCTATGCTTCATTTGCCAGCCTTAGTTTTGTAGAGCTTGTCCCCTGATGTTGTGCTGTCTATAGAATGCGGACGAGAATGTACGTGAAGTACGGTATGTAAAGGAGAAGGGGGAAACACCGATGGCTGTTAACTTATTATCTGACCAGCTTAAGAACCTAATAGGTCGAGAGGTAATTATTTATAGTGCGAGAAGGAATGTAACCGGTTCGATTGCTGCTGTTGGAGATGACTATGTCTTAATTGCATATCCAGGCGGAACGGTCTATGCTCCATTTGCCGGCCTTAGTTTTGTGGAGATAATGCCTATATATATATTTTATGAGCCTTTTAGCAGTCTTGAAGGCTGGGATACATTAGATGCAACCTTGCTAGAAGAATATAAGGAAAAACAAAATGTTGTTATATTATTA
>JBASML010000142.1:0-4069 GCA_049656845.1 Syntrophaceticus sp. | reverse complement strand
ATCAGCAAGGCAGCGACAAAATACATACATCTAGTTCCAGTGTAGGAGTTAACCTTGGTGAGGTATTTGGGGACTTGTTGTCGAAAGCCGAACAAAAGTAAGGCTTTTTGGGGAGGCGAAAACAGATGCCAGTATATACTTTTGTATGTCAAAAATGTGGGGAAGAGTTTACCAAACTAGTAGCGATTAAGGACAAAGACCATGTCATATGCCCCGACTGCAAGGGTAGTGATTTGAAACAGGTCTTTAGAAGATTTAATTATGTCAAGATAACAAAAAAATATAATCCTGGTTGCAATGTTGCCGGCAACTGCGTGAGTGCCAAACGGTATGGATGTGGGAAATACGCAGAAAATCCTGTAACAATACCTCAGTCATAAGGTGGTTAAATGGATGCTGCAGGGATTATACTGGCCGGGGGGAAAAGTTCACGCTTTAAAGAAAACAAGGCCATGGTTAAGTTTGCGTCTCAGAGGTTAATTGATCGGATAGTGGTTGAGATGGCCTCTGTTTTTCCGAATATTATTCTAGTAACTAATACACCAGAGCAGTACAAAGCTCTTGGGGTTGAAATGGTCATGGATATTATCCCCAGAAAGGGTCCCCTGAGTGGGATTCATGCTGGTTTGATCTCCTCTCCTTTTGACTTAAATTTTGTTGTAGCCTGTGATATGCCATTTATCAATGGCGATGTTGTGTGCTACTTGATTCAACAGGCTGATCTTCGTGATGATGCTGTGGTTCCTGTGATCAAGGGGTACCCAGAGCCACTGGCTGCGGTTTATAGAAAGACGTGTATTAAACCTATTGAGGATTCCCTCATAGAAAACAAGTACCAGGTAAAATCCTTTTATCCTTATATCAGGGTTAAATATATCCTGGAAAAAGATCTGCTGGAGTTTGGTGGGGGAAGGAATTTTTTTAATATTAATACAAAAGATGATTTCCATATAGCACTGGATATGGAGCAAGAAAAATAAGATATCTTAAAAGTGAGACCTGGCAAGATGCCGGGTCTTTTTTATTTTCTGTATGGTTAATCTTTACAGGTATTTAAAGTTCTATAATGTGCAATTTAAATAAAGAAAGGGGGTGATATTTTTGAAAAGAATGTTAGTGGGATTGATGCTTGCCTTGTTTTTTAGCACATGTTTGAGTGCAGGATGTACACCTGCTCAAAAACCTGCTCCAAGCCCTACAAAAACAGCACCAGCACCTACAGATGAGACCAAGGTGACAACAACTGATAAGCAAAAAGCGGAAAGGATTGCTCGGGAAGCCACACAAGTAGATGGTGTTCGAAAAGCTGTAGTTGTGGTTTCGGATAAAACAGCATATATCGGGCTGGATCTCAAAAATAAAGAAGGTGCAGCAGCTCAAAAAGTAAAGGATGAAGTTGCCAGGCGTGTTAAAGCTGCAGAGCCTACTTTAAAAACTGTCAATGTAACTGCTGATCCGGATCTTGTTACCCGTTTGCGCAAGATTGCTGATCAGATTAACAAAGGGAAACCTGTTTCTGGTTTTTCAAGAGAGCTTACTGAAATTGGACGGAAAATAGAACCAAAAACGAGGTAACAGCCTGGTTTATACCAGGCTTATTTATTTAGCCTGTTGGAAGGGAGTGAAGCAGCTTGCCGCAGGTACCACTGGGTACAATCATTCTATTAATTGTTTCACTGCTAATCTATTTTGGAGTTGCCCAGCGAGTTTTGGATAAATTAAGGCTTTCTGATAAAGCAGCTCTAGGGATCATAGCTGCATTGATAATCGGAAGTTTTATCAATATTCCTCTTCCGCGGGGACCTCGGATTGAAGCGTCTATTAATGTTGGAGGGGCTTTGGTTCCATTAATATTGGCTGTTTATCTGATAGCCAGGACAACAAATATTGAGAGGCTGCGAGCTGTTGTAGGAATCGTTGCTACTGCTGTAGCTATCTATTTGGCGGGGAGATTCCTTAACGCAGAACCGGAAAACATGTTTATGGGGCCCATTTATATCTACCCACTTGTAGGGGGAATTGTTGCTTATCTGATAGGCAGATCAAGGCGCAGTGCATTTATTGCAGCAACAATGGGTATTCTTCTCTTTGATCTATTTAACTACCTGCGTATTATGACACTGCGCATACCGGGAGCGGTGATTATCGGAGGTGGAGGGGCTTTTGATGCCATTGTGATTGCAGGCCTTTTGGCTGTGCTCCTGGCAGAATTTATTGGGGAAACCAGGGAGCGTCTACAGGGGGGGCCAGCTGAAAAGGGGAAAGCTTCGGCGTTATTAAAAAGATTAAGGCCTTTATCACCTATAAAGACACAGCAAGTGGAAGAGGGTGAAGAAGAGGGTGAAAAAGATGAAACGGTGGATAATAGCTAGTTTGCTTATTATGGTAATATTGGTTTCATGGGATGTTACAGCAATCAGTGCCCAAACTACTGATTTTATGGTAGGCAAACATACTGCACAGGTGGAGTCATCAAATGATGAAAGCAGAGAGCGAAGTAAGACGTTGGGAAATCTTCTGGTTTCAGACCACCATCATCAGACCTCTAATGCCAGGGTAGAGACCGAGCGCACCGATGGAGGCTATTACACGATTATTGATGAGCAGAAAAAACCCATTGATTATACAGCTCATATTCTGAATAAGGGCGATGAGTTTATTACAGCTAACAATATGCGCTATCAGGTTACATCAATAAAAGGGGATTATGCTCATGCCCGCCTTGTAGGAAAGGAAGCAGAAGCAAAAATAACTTCGTTACCATCTAATTCTATTTGGTCGCAGCTGATAGCCAGAAGGAGCACTCCTTCTATCGGGATCTATCACACTCACAGTGATGAATCCTATATTCCCTCTGATGGAACTGAAAGCATCTATGCTAACGGTGGTATCTTTAAAGTTGGAAATGTTTTTGATAAGAAGCTGAAAAGTATGGGTTTTACAGTTCAGCACAGCCTGAGGCCCCATGACCCACATGATGTCAACGCTTACTACCGCTCCCGGCGCACTGCAGTGGAACTGCTGAAAAATAAGCCAAGTGCTCTTTTTGATGTGCACCGTGATGCTGTACCACCACAGGTTTATGCGGCACATGTAAATGGACAGGACATTACCAGGGTCAAGTTTGTTGTGGGTAGAACGAATCCCAACTATCAGGCCAATCTGGAATTTGCTAAACAGCTTAAAGCCGCTGTAGATAAAACCAATCCCAATGTTGTCCAGGGTATTTTGATAGCTCAGAGTGATTTCAACCAGGATCTGGCTCCACGCTCTATGTTGATTGAGGTTGGTGCCCATACTAATTACCGTGAGCATGCACAGGATGGTATTGCACTGTTTGCAGAGGCCTTGCCTGCAGTTTTAGGCACGCCAGGGGGACCCACAGTACCACCCTCTGCGACTGAAAGCCGTGGGTCATGGAAGGCAGTTATTTGGGTCATTTTACTGGTGGCCGCAGCACTTTTTGGCTATCTGTATATGAATACCGGAAGTGTTGAAGGAGCTCTGGATCAGATTCGCAGTTTATTTTCCAGGATCAAAAGAAAGGATTAGTAATGCTTTATCAAACGAGTATTGTAGGTGGCCTGGTTGCAGGGGTACTGGCCCGGTTATTTATGTTACGCCTTGATTATAGGCAGTACCCCACCTATCCTCACGATTTAATTGCACATATTGCCATGGGATCCATTGCTGCCTTAATTGGAGCGGTGCTCATACCTGCTCTTTTACTTAAACAATATACGGCTGTAACCTTTTTAGCCCTGGCAGCTGAGCAGTTTAGAAATGTGAGGAATATGGAGAGAGAGACCCTGACAAAACTGGAAGAAACAGAGCTGGTGCCCCGGGGCATCGATTATATAGAGGGAATTGCCCGCACCTTTGAAGCCAGAAATTATTTAACGATCTTTACTGCTATCATAGCAAGCGGTATGATTGTCTGGTTGGGTTGGCTTTATGCTGTGATAATAATAGTGATAATTATCATATTATTTCAGTTTATCAAAACTGGCAGGGTTGTGGGGGATATCGCAGAAATAACTGCAGCTCGTTTGCATTTTCAAGGGCCTAT
>JBASML010000141.1:0-4718 GCA_049656845.1 Syntrophaceticus sp. | reverse complement strand
GGAACAGGTAATGGAGAAGAGGGACAAAGGTCCGGGGGGTAGTTCTTATGACCTTTTTTCAGACCACAGGTTACTCTTTTTTCTTTCTCTAATGACTAGCGGCTAACTACTAACATTTTCGGGCAGTATGCCTAATAATGTCAAAGCAAAGAAAAAAAAGCTGGAATAACAAGGAAACTTTTCTCCGTTTTTTTATGCGTAAGGCAGGAATAGAAAAGCCGCAGATAGAAAACATCTATCGAAGAAGTGGGATTGGAGGGAGCAACATCCAAACATGGGAGATCATATAACAATCAAAGGCAACCGCTCTGGACTGATTATTATGCTGGATTCCGAGGAAGATTTTCAAAGAGTTATGATGTCTTTTGTGGAAAAACTCCGGGAAGTGGACGAGTTTTTAAAAGGGTCCAACGTGAGCATAGATATCGGCACAAGAAATCTTAACTCCCAGCAATTATCAGTATTAAGAAGAGTACTTGCATCCCACAAACTGCACCTGCACCGTATTATTGCAGAGAATAGAGAGAAGGATCAGGGGGTGAAAAAAGTGGCTGAGGAGGCAAGAGAAACGGCATCCTGGCGCAGCCGGAGAAAAAAGAAAGGGCGCAAACCCAAGGAGCAAATCAAGGAACAAATTGAGGTTCAGGAAGAAACAGCTGCGGTTTCCCAGGTCGTTGACCAGCCTGTTATTGAAAAAGTGGAGAAAACGAGAAGAGCAAAAGAGGAAGAAAGTGATGAGGATATTCCGGTAATCCTTTATTCCCCGGTATGCCGTACCCGAGATGATGTCATTTCTCAGGAACAAACGATTCTGGTTCAGCGCACTATTCGTTCTGGGCAGAGGGTTTTTTACCCTGGGAATGTAGTGGTTTTGGGGGATGTTAATCCAGGGGGTGAAGTGATAGCTGGAGGTAATATCATTGTTATGGGCACCTTTAGAGGTATTGCTCATGCGGGTGCCCTCGGCAAAGGGGATGCAATTGTAGCTGCGCTGCGGCTGGAACCTTCGCAACTGCGTATTGCCGAGTATATTACCAGGGCGCCGGAGGGGGATTATTCTACACCATTCCAGCCGGAAATAGCCAGAGTTCAGGATGGGATTGTAATTATCGAACAGTACCAGTCCGGGTACGACCGCAATCATAGGGGCGATAATAAAGGGGGAGCTTAAATGGGTGAAGTTTACGTAATTACTTCGGGCAAGGGTGGCGTCGGCAAGACCACCACAGCTGCTAATATAGGCACTTCATTGGCCATGCAGGGTTACCAGGTGGTGTTGGTAGATGCTGATATCGGGCTGCGAAATCTCGATGTGGTTTTAGGATTGGAAAACCGGATTGTTTACGACCTGGTGGATGTAGCTCATGGGCGCTGCCGGATGAGGCAGGCTCTTATCCGCGACCGCCGTTTCGAAAATCTGTATCTTTTACCGGCTGCTCAGACAAAAGACAAAACAGCGGTTAATCCCGAGCAGATGAAAGAACTCTGTGAGGAACTGAAAAAGGAAAATGATTATGTGATTGTGGATTGCCCTGCCGGGATTGAACAAGGGTTCCGTAATGCGACAGCTGGTGCTGATAAGGCAATTATTGTCACAACACCTGAAGTGGCAGCAGTACGTGATGCTGACCGCATCATCGGTCTTTTGGAAGCATCAGAGATTAAGGATCCCATTCTGGTTTTAAACAGGATCCGGCCCAAGATGGTAAAAATGGGTGATATGCTGGATGTTGAAGATGTGATCGAGCACTTGGCAATTGATCTGTTGGGTATTGTTCCCGATGATGAGTCTATAATTATTTCTACCAACAGGGGTGAACCTGCGGTTCTTAACTCTAATTCTAGAGCTGGTCAGGCCTACCGTAATATTTCACGACGAATAGCTGGGGAAGATGTGCCCTTGATGGATCTTGAAAATGAGGGAGGCTTTATGGCTCGTGTCCGGCGCTTGCTGGGGCTAAGAACGGGTTGATCGGAGGAGATACAAATGTTAGAACTACTGCAGCGTATTTTTGGTCGCGATTCGCTGAAATCAAGCAAAAATGTTGCACAAGAAAGACTGCGTCTTGTACTGATGCATGACCGCCTTGATCTTTCTCCACAGGTGCTGGAAGAACTGCGGGACGATCTCATGAATGTCATCAAAGATTATATGGTGATCGATGAACAGGCGATGGAGATTAACCTGGAGCAAGATAAACAATGTGTAGCTCTTGTGGCTAATATTCCTGTGGTTAGAATGAAGAGGCTTCCCAGTCACTAAAAATGGTTTCTTTGCCATTGATCTTCCTGTCCTTAAAGAATAGACGCCATCAGATGAATAGATTATTATTATAATGAAGTGGTTCAGGAAGGGAGAGGCAGGAGTTGCCATTTAACAAGCGCCTTTTAAAAAATCTTGATTATATCTTAATCGGAAACATTATATTGATTATGGGTTTAAGCTTGCTTATTCTGAGCAGTGCCACCGCCAACATTGCTGCGGACCCCCTGTTCTATGTGAAAAAACACCTATTTTCCATTGGGCTGGGGGTTATCTGTGCTGTTATCATTATTTCCTTTGATTATACAAAACTGATGCGGTATGAAAAATATATTTACATCTTGTTGGTCATCCTACTGCTTGTTGTAGATGTCAAAGGTATTGTCGCCAAAGGGGGGCGGCAGTGGCTTGCCTTGGGGCCATTTATCTTCCAGCCCTCAGAGTTTGGGAAAATCATGTTCATCATCTGCTTTGCCACCCATCTTGTGAAAAGGCAGGGAGAATTAAGGACACTCAAGGATCTGATTCCTTCATTTCTCTATTTTGCTGTGCCTTTTTCATTGATTCTTGTCCAGGATCTGGGCACAGCACTGGTGTACTTGGTGATCATGTTTGGCATGCTTTACATTGCTGGCGCAAAACCCAGCCTGCTGCTGGGGATTATCGGTTCAGGGTTGGCTGTGGTTGTTTTGGCTGTGGGTCTGCATTTATCTCCCTTACAGCTCCCACTTCCCTTGGAAGATTACCAGATCAAACGTTTGACTGCCTTTATAGACCCTTATAAAGACCCACATGGTGCGGGCTATCATATTATACAATCCCTGGTGGCTGTGGGTTCTGGGGGCCTCTTTGGAAAAGGCCTTTATCATGGTACACAGGTGCAGTTGAACTTTCTGCCGGAACACCATACTGATTTTATCTTTTCTGTTGTGGGGGAAGAGCTGGGTTTCGTAGGGGCGGCATTTATCCTACTGCTTTACTATATCTTGATCTCCCGGACGATTCGTATGACCTTTCAGTCCCGGGATTTATTTGGAAGGCTTGTGGCAGGTGGAATCGTCTGTATGTGGCTGTTTCATATCTTTGAAAATGTGGGGATGGCTATTGGCTTGATGCCTGTCACTGGAATACCTTTGCCGTTCCTGAGCCATGGCGGCAGCTTTATGATCACTAATCTAGCAGCAGTGGGTCTCATTTTAAATATTCAGCTGCGCAGGGAAAATATGCTGTTCTAGTTATATCTAACCATCTGCAGCCATATATAAAAACGAGGGGTGGTTGCAGATGACAAGAAATTTTTTCATGTCACGCCGAATCAAAGGCTTCTGCTGGCGCCTGGCAGTAGCCCTGCTTATCTTCGTGATGATTTTCGGGATTTCTGCGTTAGGAGGAGCCTCCGGGCAAACTGTACGTAGTGGTGTCAACTATTTACTGACAGAAAACTATGATTTATCTGGATGTGAAAAAACTATTCAGAAGGTTTTCCAATGGGCACCGGATTTACCTACACTGTGGATAAAGCCGAAACGGAATTTAGATGTAGAGGTCAGTACACCTGGAAAGCTTCCGGATCTTCCGGTTTCCGGGAAGCTTGTTAGGGGTTTCGGCTGGCAAAAAGACGAATCAAACTGGCCATGTTTTTATGACAATATCGAGCTTGCTGTGGCCAAGGGTGCTCTTGTGCGTGCTGTGCTTCCGGGGAAGGTTGTGAGGGTGGGGACAGATAAAAATTTGGGGAAGTTTGTTGTTATCGAGCATGATCACGATTGTGCCACTCTTTATGGAGGGCTTGGAGAGATTGGGGTCAAACCCGGCCAGGATGTGGTCCAGGGCCAGGTTATCGGTACTACTGCAGATACACTTTTTTACTTTCAACTCCGGGAAGGAGATCGCCTGGTTGACCCTATTTCACGACTTCAACAGTAGTTGGTGCCTGGCACCTTTTTTTTTATTGATTTCCTTGAAAAGGGGAGAATAATAAAATAAGCTGTAGATTAGTGGTTGGTGAAATGAGATGTGGAAAGTGGGATGTTGGAAGTGGGAATAGATATGTGTTCGGTCAAGATGCATAGGGGACACGATTCCTGGTGCACGTGCATATCGCTTGGATTTCCGACTTCCGGTATCCAGTTTCTGTTCTTTAGGTTGGTTGTTGGAAATATCTCAATCTAAAGTGGATTTCCGACTTCAGACTTCTGGCATCCACTTCTGTCTTTCAAGGAGGCATTGTAGTGACTATAGAGCAGATGCTTTTGGAAAAAATATTACCTCAGGTGCGGAAACCCGCGCGCTATCTAGGTACCGAGTGGAATGCTGTCCATAAAAATTGGGATGCTGTTCCGGTAAGGATGGTTTTTGCCTTTCCGGATCTTTATGAGGTAGGCATGTCACACCTGGGGCTGCAGATTTTATATGGCCTGGTGAACAGCAGGGAAAACTTCCTGATGGAGAGGGT
>JBASML010000140.1:0-22380 GCA_049656845.1 Syntrophaceticus sp. | reverse complement strand
TTATAGTGCATTCCCAGCTGGTTATATTTAGAATCTCCCAGTCTGTGAAAAGGCAGAATGTTTACAATATCCAATCCGATTTTGTTTAAAAACTCTGCAGTTGCAGTAATATTTTCGTCTGAGTCGTTGAACCCTTCAATAATCGGAATCCTGATCACCAGAGTTCCTGGCCAACCAGAGTTAGCCAGTGCAGCGATATTTTTTAGAATAAGTTTATTGTTTACCCCAGTAGCTTCTCGATGTTTCTCCGGGTCCATATGCTTGATATCAATAAAGGCAAAATCAAGATATTGAAAAGCATTCAAGAAAGATTTGGTATCTACATGAGCACTGGTTTCGACAGCGGTATGGATTAAAGCTTCTTTGCATTTCTTGAGAACAGCGGTCAAAAACTCCTTTTGCATAAAAGGTTCTCCGCCAGTAAAGGTTACACCTCCGCCATCTCCCCAGAATCTCCTGTCTCGATTAATGATAGCCATCAATTCGCTCACAGTCATCCATTTTCCGGAAAGGTTCAAGGATTCATGGATACATGCTTTTGTGCAGTCATAGGTTGTACACTCCCGGCATTTTGACCTATCTATCGCAATCGGTTTTTCCGGATCACCACTTTCACTAATAGCATTGTAGGGGCAGGCTGAAATACAACGCCGGCAGTTATGATCATCATATTTGCATTTTTTAACTTGATACAGTACCTGTTGTTTGAGCTCCTGTCCTTCGGGGTTGGCACACCATTCACAGCGCAGGGGACAGCCGCTCAAAAAAATTAAACTCCGGCAGCCGGGTCCATCATGAACGGAGTGGCCCTGTACATCAAACACCAGGCCTTTGGGCTCCTGCACAATACTCAACTCCTTTCCCTTTTGCATATTTTAGTGCTACCTACCTAATCTATCTTAAACTGTGCACAGCACTCCGTCAAATCCGGGTGCCGAGGTAATTAATGGTTGGGGCGGTAGAAGTTGTCTGCACCAACCCCAACCAAGTAAATTATCCTTTTATTTATTAAGCAGTTCTTTAATTAACAGCAACTGCCTTTTCGGTTCCAACCTCATCTGGGTTAGCCTTCAAGGGCAAGCTAAGAGCAAAAATCATCGATGCGGCAAAGGCACAAAGGGCGAAAATAATGGAGTTATGGTAACTGCCCGATATATCAAAGAGGTAGCCGCCCATGAAACTTCCAAAAGCAGGGCCAATACCCATGACAATAAGGGTTGCGAATCCCCAAATCTTACCCAGAGATTTGCGGCCAAAAACAGCACCGGCATAACCAGCAGCACCACCCGGCTCGATCGCCCAGTAGATGGCAAAGAGGATACAGGCTACCACACCGAAAACCAGAGAACGCTTGGTCATCAGTAGCACGATACAAGCCAGTACGCCAACTAATGGAGCAAGGATAAGCATGATCTTTCGACCCTTAACCTCATTGTTGACAAGGCCAACAACCTTATCAGCGACAATACCCAGTAAAGGCATCGTAAAGATCCCCGCGATTCCGATAGCAACATAAAGGTTGGTAGCTGTACCTAGAGACAGTTTAACATCATTGACCCAGAACATGACCACCTGTGTCCAGATGAGAAACTCAGCTACCATACTGGTCAAGAAGGCGAGGATCACACCCCAAATGGCATATTTCCTAAAAGCTTCGCCAAGCTCCCAGGTGTGTTCTTCTTCTTCTTTTTGTCCACCATCTAATGTTTCCAGGCCAAAGGGTTTATAGCCATAATCCTCCGGGTTTTTCTTGGCGAGTAATGTAGCAATAATCAGAGCAACAAAAACAACAAGCGCCAAAACCCTCATGGCTACCCGCCAGTCCATAGTGACTAGAATTTGTTTAGCACCTAAACTCAATAGAACCTGGGCCATTGGTGCACCCATAAAGGCCAATCCCCACATTGTGGCATAGGCCCGACCGACATACCATTTTCTAACAGATACTGTTGATGACACCCAGAGCATACCGGTGCCGATCCCGGCAAAAATCGAGTAGGCTGCCAGATAGGCGATATAATTGGTAACATAACTTGTTATAAAAAAACCCAAAGCACCGAAAATCGCTCCCAGGAAATATGCTGGTTTGGTGCCATAACGGTCGATGATCATACCGCTAAAAAACGCTGTAATAGCATAAATTGTCATCATCAATGAATAGCCAAGCGAGGTCTGCGAGACAGTCCAGTTCATGCTCTCCTGCATTGGCCCTAGGAGAACAGAGAAAGTTGCTCTATATCCGAAAAGGCAGAAAACGGCCAGCCATGCTGCAGCGATGACCATATAACCGATTCGTTTCGCTTGAACATTATCTTCCACTTATCTCTAACCCCCTTTAATGGTATCTTTGCTTGAATTAAATCCCCCTCGCAGCATCCGCCGCGAGGGGGATGTTTTGAATGTTTATTTAGATTTATACATCTCGCAGTTTACAGCAATCAAATCTTCAAAAGTCCAGGGCTTTGTTTTTTCAGCTTCGCAAGTGCCCATGGTTTCTTGATTTTTGTCTGCTGTAAAGTTTGCGCAGTTTCTGCACTTTTCAAGTTCCACAAAGTTTTCGCAGACAGGGGAATCGATCGCAACCATTTGCTTGCTCAAGTGACAGATCCCCTTGGCAACATCAACAGGTGCGAAGTTTTTACAATCGTGGTGTTTTAGCTCTTTTTTACTCACTGTTTTCCCTCCTTATTGATAGTTGCTTAAACAGCCTCATACTCGGTTCTGGCAATAACCTCATCCTGAATCGGTTTGCCGATCTCAACCCAGTACTGGGTAAACCCGGCAACACGCACCATCAGGTCTCTGTACTTCTCTGGATGAGCCTGTGCATCACGCAGGACCTTGGAGTCGACAACATTATACTGGATGTGGAAACCGCCGTTCCTCATATAGGATCTGGTCAGTTCAAGCAACTTGCGCGAACCCTCTTCTCCCTTGATGGCAGTCGGGTGAACCTTCATATTGAGCTGGGAGTTCTGAGATTTTGTCTGGTCCCAAATAGTTGCTGATGTGAAGACAGCATAGGGCCCGTTCCTGTCAGTTCCAGGATAGGGAGACATGGAACCATCTGCATAGGTAGTTCCTGACAGACGCCCATCAGGTGTCGCCAGAGTTACAGCACCCTGTGGCCCGTGTGTAGATACAGATATCTGGCAGGCGTACAGAGGTCTGGCATAGAGAGACTCGTACTGAGTGCACATCTCGCAGAACCAGTCCTCATACTCCTTGAGGATGGAGTCAGCATATGGGTCAGCATTGCCCATCTTCGGTGCGAGCAGACAGTCACTGTGGATCTCGTCCCATTTCTCTCCACCTTCAGCCTTCTCCTGGCTGGCCAGGGAGTAGCTGCCGATCTCTTCTGCGTCTTTAAAGCCAAAGTTGGCGAGAATAGCTTCTTTCATCTGCTCCAGGGTATATTTCTTATCATCGTAGACCAGTTTCTTAAGAGCAGCCAGCGAGTTTACTAAGTTCGCGGTACCACAGCTCTCTACATTGTAGGTGCCATTGTAGCGGATACCCATTTCGCCGATATGATGCCCCTTGTCCAGGCAGTCCGGCTTTAAGAGAGAGTGGAATATAGACATATTGTTCTTGCGCCAGATGTCATGCTGGATGTTGTTGGCACGGCAGAGTACATCTACTGTTAATTCGTAGTACTCTTTATAGGTTTCCCAGAACTCTTCATAGGTTTCCAGTTTCTTGTTATGGGGGGGATATACCTGTTCTTTAGTGCGGTTATCATAACCGTTAAAAAGTACAAGTTCCAGAACCTTGGGGTTAGCAATAAAGTGAACACCAACAGATGTTGGCTGGCCGGCGCCGCCAGGGATCTCGTATTCCTTCCCATTTAATGTAAGCTTATGCCACGTACAGGGGGAGGTCTCCAGGCAACCACCGATGGCGACCGCGCGGGCTTCCTCAATGGTCATCCCTTCATCCTGGTACTGCCACATCAGGAACTCGATAGCGCTTCGGTTGTTCATCCAGGCAGGATAACCGGTACCTGTCTTGTTGCACTCGATTGCCTTGAGCAAGAACTCGTCAGGCAGTTTCTCATCATAGAGCACTGATAGGGTCGGTTGCGGACAAGCACACCTGATAGCGGACTCGATAATCAGCATCTCCAACCTGTTTGCAGCTGAGCGCCCATCTCTGGTCAGGCCGCCCATACTTAAATTGTTAAATGTATTACCGGAGAGTACGCCGCCCACAACACCAGCAGAGGAGAAACAGTCGATACAGGTCATCTTAACCCTGTGCAGCTCGAGAAGCTCGATAACCTCTTCTTCAGTTGTCCGTCCAGCCTCGATGTCCTGCTCAAACCAGGGAGAGAGTACCTGCCCGACGCGCCCAGGAGACATGCCTGAGATGGCATCCTCGTTGAGAACAGCGATGTGGATTGTATAGATCAATTGCAGGGCTTCCCTGAAGGTGCGTGGCTGATTGTGAGCGATGTGTTCCAAGCACTCGGCAATCTCTTCGTATTCTGCCTTCTGAGTAGCATCTTTCTCCATTGCGGCGAGTCTGCGGGCTTCCTTGGCATAGTTCAAAATCCAGGCCTGAACACCTTCGAGAACAAGGGCAGCTGCCTCGTAGAAGTAGAGACGATTAGTACCAATGATACCATCGCCATCAGCTTTTCCGGCAACCTCTTCAGCTCGCTCTTTGCAGATATTGATCAGTTCGTCAAAACCATACTGCAGTGGGTAATAATAGTTGATTACCTCACGGCCGAGAGGCAGGGTAAATCCAGACTCAAACATGCAGATAACGCTTCTCATGATATTCTCTTTAATATCATAGTCGGGCATTTTCTGCTCATATTTATAACGGAGGTCATCAACAGATTTTCCTACCCACTCACGGGCAATCCTGATCAGGGAAGGAATCTCTTCCTGACGCATACCAAACTTGCCGGCTATTGAAACGACATTACCAAAGCTTTTAGTAACATTGCCGCCGCCGGCTCCAAACTTAGTAACTTCACCTGAGCTGACGCTTCCTTTTTTGAGGGCATCCTGGTACAGCTCATCTTCCTTGGCCATGAAGTAGCCCTCAGACTCCCACGGCATCGGGAAAGAACCGCGGTAATAGCGCGCCCTACCCATGACCAGTTTCTCACCCGGGAAAATGGTGGGGGTTACATGGGAAAACGCATACTTTAGAGCTGTTGCCCTTCGAATGACAGGGATGTCTCCGTCTAACTCTTTCCATTTGCGTGTGTACCAGTAAGGAAATTCAACTGTTGCTGAAGAAAGGGTGTCAAAGTAAAGATCCAAAAGCTTTTTCGGACGCGGGTCCGGTTCTTTTTGGACTTCACGATCAACCATCTCTTCAGGTGCAGAACCGCCGTACTGGAAATCGATAGGCATACCTTTTTCCTTAAGAATGTCTGCTAGTTTCTTAGGCATACATTAATAACCTCCTTACAGTTATTACAGTTTTGTGAATCATTTACTTGACCACTTGATAAACTTTGGTTTATTTTTTTGGTTCACCCCCTTTTATATAAGGTGTCCATAATACTCTGTAATGATGCCTTGTAATGAACCCTACTCATCTTGGTAAAGATTTGCTGCAAAACTCATCCTGAATTCTGTTCTTGAATTTTTTAATGAGTGGTCTTAAGATTAATAGTCAAGATGATATTGTGGATATATTGCCAAGACTTTTTTAGGAGGAGTTTCCGCTGTTATCTTCATTGTAGAATCGGAAAACCAACTATCAAATTGCCTGAATGGGGCATAAATGGGTTACTATTGGATTCCTATCAGACAGATGGGCTAGGTAAGATCGCTAATAGTCAGAAAGTATTAATCCAAAAGGGTGAAATTTGACGAGAATTATTTTTTTTATAGAGGAGCATTTATAGAGGAATTATAGATTTATTTGTCGAATATATGATCGGGGCCAATATATAATGCATAAAGAAGAAACAGAGAAGAAAGATAGAACTCTGTGCAACGGAAGGAGTGGAGGGGGAGAAATAATTTAGGAGGATGTAATATGGTATCCGGGCACTCTCTTGAGCTTCTCGCCAGGCTGCAGAGTCTTCAGGATCAATTGGCTAAAAAGACTGGTCTTAGCCTTGTGCTAGTGAATAGCCAGGGTGAAGAAGTTACTATTCCATCTCGGCTGCCAATTATATGCAATGAACCTGGTCAAAAAGATAAATGCCAATGCGAAATTAAACGTTTCATTAAACAATCCGATACCCAGGATGAAGCAGCGGTTAGTAAATGCTATCAAGGGCTGTATGTTTTTAGCTTTAAACCCGGTATACAATTTGCGCGTCAAAAAATATATTTGATCGGTGGCAGAACAAAGGATGTATCTTCAATTGAAGATGAGCTAGATTTGATCACAGCGGTTTACCGCTTGCCCATTACTATTGACCCTGCTCTCCAAGAAAACAGCAGGTCTCAATCAAAGGATGTACCTGTCTCCGGTGCTTTGGAAAACCTTACACCTCGAGAACTTGATGTCCTTCGTTTTCTTGGGATGGGTTATACAAATAAAATGATCGCATCTCAGCTGTATATTAGCCCTAATACTGTAAAAGCACATGTCTCTACTATTCTCAGCAAACTGGGCGTTGCTAGTAGAACAGAGGCTGTTCTTGTTGCTATAAAAAATAATCTAGTAAAGAGGGATCAGTTTGTTGAGGAAGAATAAAACGGTTTCTCTGCACTCTGAGCTTCTTAAATGGATTGTTTTCATACTTTTAATATCCTTATGCCTGTTTTTGGCGTTGGTCACAACTGTTATTTTTTCGCGAATCGAACGCAATACCCAAAACCTGCTTGACAGGTCACTCGCCATTGGCTGGCAGAAGTATAACCAATTTTTCATACAAGAAAACTCCTTTCTTGAAGCTCTTGCTGCAGGAGAAGATGCCAGAGCATTATTTCAAAGCCAGGATCACTACTCTGAGACCATTGAAACGATGAAAATGATGCAAGAGAAAAAGAAACATGACTTCTGGGTAATTATCGACAGCAATGGGGCTGTCCTGGCAACAAATATGGTGCCTGGAAAGGAGTATCCTGATGATTTGATACAGTTCGCTGAAAATATTTTAAAAAGGGGGGAAACGGTTTCAACTTCAGAAGTTTTTACAGAAAGTGAGATAAATGTTTTTCCGCCAGAACTTGTGCGAAAAACACGTGTAGCTCTTGTGGAAGAATCGTCCCAAAATTCTAAGCAATATCATCCATATACCCTTGTCCAAATAGCAGGAGTCCCTGTCAAAGATAAGTCAAACAGTACAATAGGGTGCCTGATAGGTGGGCAGATTGTCAACAACAACACATCAATTCCAAATGCTTATTCTGCAACTGTTCCTGACTCTTTTCTTTCTATCGGTGTGCGGGGAATCCGCGTGTCTGCCAATATTAAAGGGGAACAGACCGCTAATTTTATCGGGATGAGACAATCCTCAAAATTGGTGGAAACTACCGAAAAGGGGGAGCGCTATAATGGTAATACTCAAATAGATTCCAATGAAATACACCTGGTGACAGCAGAGCCGATCCTAAACTTCAAAGGTGAGGCTGTAGGCGTTCTTACTGTAGGAGTTCCTTCCCAGGGGCTCTCCACAATTCAGCGTGATACTTTCTATTCCCTGATTTTATATGTTTTGCTCACATTTGTTATTGCCTTGATTATGGTTTCTATTGTCACTAGGAAACTTTCACTTCCCATTTCTGACTTGAGTATGATGGCCCGAGAGATCTCTGATTCCAAGTCCATCTCAGACGAGCATGTCACCAAACTGGGGAAAATCGAAGAATCTAGGATTACCGAAATAAATCACCTGCGCAACTGCTTTTTAAATATGACTATAAATCTTTACCATAAAGGAAAAGAAATAGATGCATACCTTGAGCAATCCAAACAGGATCGCTTTGCACTCCAACTCTTGACTGAAGAACTCCAGGAAGCCAACAGCGAACTTGAGCTGAAGGTCAAAAAAAGAACAGAGGAATTGGAGAACGCAGTGCAGGAATTACAAACCCTAAACCATCTCAAAACACAGTTTCTAGCAAATACAAGCCACGAACTGCGGACACCCTTACATTCCATTATCGGTTTTTCTGAAATGCTCTATGATGGGCTCTATGGCGAAATGAATAAGATCCAAAAGGATTATGTAGCCATCATACTTGATAGTGCTAAACAACTTTTGCAGATCATCGGGGACATCCTGGATATTTCCAGTATCGAAAGCCAAAAGACAACACTTGATAAACAGAAGATTGACCTCAAGGATATCATTAATTCTATGGTGACTATTATTAGGCCAATTGCTGAAGAGCGCGGCCTGGAATTGATTATAAAGATTCCAGAAGATATTCCCAGTGTTTTGGCTGATCCGATTAGGATTAAACAAGTGCTCTCAAACCTGCTCTCCAATGCCGTAAAATTCACACCGGAGGGTGGCACAATAACAGTTGAAGCCTTTAGAAATGCAGATGAAGTCGGTGTTAGCGTTGCTGACACTGGAATTGGCATTAAAGAAGAACATCAGCAAAACATATTCAATGAATTCTATCAGTGTGAAGATCCCTATAAGCGTCTTTTTGAAGGGGTTGGGCTGGGTCTTCCACTTTCAAAAAAGCTGATTGAACTTCACAACGGAAGAATCCAGCTGGAAAGCACCTATGGGGTAGGTACTAAGATCTCCTTTTATCTTCCTTTGAAAGAAGAGATCTCTTGAAAGTACTGAAAGTACTTAAAGGAGGGCAGCAATGGATAAAAAGGATAATACTCCTTTGATTCTTCTTGTTGAGGATAATGAAGTACACATCCGCTTGATGTGTGATCTTTTGCTGAAACATGGGATGAATGTTATATCTTGTACAAACCCAGGGGAAGTAATTTCACTTATTCATGAAAACAAGCCGGACCTTATCCTCATGGATATCTCTCTGAAGGAAATGAGTGGCTTGGAACTTACTCAAAAAATTAAAAAGACACCTTCTATAGCCAATATCCCGGTCATCGCCCTGACCGCTCATGCTACTAAGCAGGATAAAGAAAATGCCATGTCAGTAGGATTTAGCGATTATATCGTAAAACCTATCAATACAAGGCTTTTTCCTCAAAAAATTGCGAGTTTTCTACAAGATTGAGTATTAATACATTGCTCACTGGCTGGTGATGTATAAGATTTGAGCAGATGTTCAGCTCCTATTGTTGCGGGGTATTTGTAGGGCAGGGATGCGACGATTTCGATACATTAGCTCCCTGAGTTTTCTAGGGTGATTTTTTGCACGGAATTAGTGTGTGTTATAATAATAAAAAATTAACATATAAAAAAGAGTTAAGGATGGATTAAACCTTATTGAGCTAAATTGTAGATGAATAATAAGAGGTCGATAAATATGATCCAACATTCAAAATCACTTCAAGACAAAAGAATTCTAATTGTTGAAGACGACCCTAAAGGAGCGCGCCTGTTCACTGATCTCCTGCGCACTGAAGAGGCTGTTATTTCAAATGTAAATAATGGGATTGATGCAATTCGCTGTATTAATAATGAGATCTATGACCTGGTGGTTCTTGATCTGCGGCTTCCCGGGGAAAATGGCTTTGTGGTGGCAGAACAGATTAAGCAAAAGCCTGATCTGCCACCTGCAGTGATCGTTGTCAGTGCTTTTGCTGATAAACAGAACAGAATGCGGGCATTTCAAGCTGGTGCAGATGCTTTTTTTAGCAAGCCAGTGAACCTTAAAGAATTTATGCTTGTTGCCCGCAATCTCACTGCCAACAGTTTCCGTCAGCGCTGCTTTATGGGGCTTGAGCACCTTAATACCATCCAAGAAGAGGTTGTACAGCAGCCAGGGCATGGTATAGAAGTCAAGGGGATCTGCACTGCTCTTGCCGGGTGCTACAATATAAATGAAGAGTCTTTATTACTGCTGGAACAGGCAGCTTTGCTTCATGACCTGGGGAAAATAGTAACCCTGGAAGGTGAGCCTCACTCTAAAATAGGAGCAGAAATCATTGAAAAAAGTGGGTACTCAAAAAATGTCTCCGTCCTTGTTCTCCATCACCATGATTTTCCGGAAACCTTTGACCTTACAGATCCCACAAAAACCCTCCTGCAGATCCTTCAAATCGCAGAGAGGGTTGTGGAAATATATAAGAAATCACCCCAGGCCCTTGAGGATGACCTAAAAAATGAATTACTGCCGCGGTCTGTAGCCAGCTTAATTAAGGACAGTTTGCTTTGTGAACAGGGATATGTAGGTTTTTGACAGGGTAGTGGTAAGCATTATATAATTTTTATTAAAATCAACTTATGGAGAGGTGGCCGAGTCCGGTTGAAGGCGCTCGACTCGAAATCGAGTAGGCTGTGATGAGCGGCCTCGTGGGTTCGAATCCCACCCTCTCCGCCAGATTGAACAGCTAGGGGGTTTGACGGCTTTTGCAGAGAGCCAGTCAAACCTTTATTGTTAGGGTTTCTATTTGAATTCTGTTCCCTACATCTGTTTCATATATTAAAAGCCAAGCTCATAGCCGGAAGATAGAGGTATGAGGCTGGAATCAGAGGCCAGCAGAAGTTTCCAAGAACTGTTTCCATAAAACATTGATCTGCCGGTGCTGCCTGGATAGCATGGGGTCTGACCAGTTTTGTGCTAAATCGGCAAGGTAAATGGTGAAAGTTGTCAATGTAAAGATCGTATGCTATCTTTTATTAAGATTTCGCTAAAGATAAGGATGTGGCAATTATGAAACGCAGCACCGGGTGTGTATTGTTGATTATTATTCTGCTTGCTGCTTTTGTTCTTAGTTCTGGCTGCAGGGAGCAAACCAAGACCCCTCTTATAGAGCGGCAGGATGAAACACATCCCCGACCAGTGCTCTGCGCCTTTTATGTCAATGGCCGTGGGCAGGGCTCTTCCTATGATTCCCTTCAGGAGCATAAGGAGTTAATCGATGAACTGTCTCCTCTCTGGTATCGTTTGCAAGGAAACGGGACACTTGATGCGGAGATGGATGATGAGGTGTTGGCCTTAGCCCGAGGAGAGGGCATCAAGACAATCCCCCTTGTCGCTTTGGCTGGCAACAAGAGCAGTGTTGTGCTTACCGATCCATTGGCCAGAAAAGTGGCGGTGGACAATATCAGCAGAGTGGTTCAGGAAAATAATTATGACGGCATTAATCTGGATCTGGAGATGATCAAAACTGCAGGCAGGGACTACAGTGCTGAGAGGGAGGGGTTGGTGGCTCTATTAAAAGATCTGCATAAAGAATTGAAACCTTTAGGAAAGCGGTTGGATGTCTGTGTCATCCCTCCTGTAGAACCACCGTCTCACCTGGCACCCCTTTATGATCTCCCATATATTTCTCGGGTAGCAGACAGAATAGTGATGATGGCTTATGATTTCTGCCATAATGGAAGTGAACCTGGGCCTGTGGCTCCTCTGCACTGGGTGGATGAGAACCTGAAAGAAGTGCTGGCGATGGGTATGCCATCTGAGCAGATATCACTGGGTGTCCCAGCCTACGGCTATAATTGGGTGGTTGGGGGTACCAGGGCAATCGCAGAGGGAAACCGGGAAATAAAGGAACTAGTTGTCCAACGGGGTATCCAGATATCCTGGGACAAGGAAGGCCAGGTACCCTTTATCACCTATTCCGACCCTCAGGTCGGGGAAAGAGTGGTTTGGTTCGAAAATGGGGTTAGTACCGCCAAAAAATTTGAGCTAGTCAAAAAATATAAACTGGTGGGCTGTTCTTTTTGGCGGTTAGGTTTTGAAGATGAAGACTTTTGGGATCAGAACCGGAAAGTATTCGCCGTTCGCTTGACAGGAAGGCAATTTTTTTGTTATGCTAAGGTGCACAATTGCTATAAAATATGCAGCCAGTTTGTGCCTTTGCTTGTGTTATAAAAGATGATATAATTTAAAAGAGCAACGCGGAGAGATGGCTGAGCTGGTCGAAAGCGCTCGACTGGAAATCGAGTGGGCGGGCAAAACCTCGCCTCGTGGGTTCGAATCCCACTCTCTCCGCCATATTATTCTCTTTCAGCGCCCATAGCTCAACTGGATAGAGCGACAGACTTCGGATCTGTAGGCTGGGGGTTCAACTCCCTCTGGGCGCGCCAGCTTAAAAAACATTTTTGGTCGTGCTAGATGGGGAGGTAGCGGTTCCCTGTAACCCGCAGTCCGCTATAGCGGGGTCGAATTCCTGTCCGAGGGTTAGCCTTGTGGGGCTGCCCGGTATAAGTGGTGAAGACGTTTGGGTCCTACGCAGCAGGATCCCATGAACCCCGTCAGGTCCGGAAGGAAGCAGCGGTAAGTGGGCCATCCTGGGTGCCGTGGGGGTGCCTGAACCGAGCTAACTGTACCGGTACCGCCTGGAAGGTGTAATTCAGAGACAGGTGCACGGCCTTTAATTTTAGTGGTTGGTGGTTAGTCGTTTGGAAAAAGGATGTTATCTTATCCGGTTTGAGAACCATTCTCTGATCTGTTGGGTGCTAAAAGCAATAAAGCGAGTATGACCAGTTAGGGGTTAGTGGTTGGTCGTTGGAAGAGGGATGTTACCCATTAATTTTGGCTCAAAATTTATTACTTTCATGGTAACTAAATGTATTGGATGAAACCTCATGAGGGGGTTTTATTTTTTCCCACAGCGCGACAAAGGGTTGCCTTCATATAATGCTTATTTCCACGTTTGCCTTTGCTTTGATCATTTTCCAACAACTATGGGCCAACTCACAACGACTAATACTATTTGCTAATAGAGAGTAGTTGTAATATATTTAATTTGTGATTAAATAGGGGGATTTGGGATGGAACAAATGGCCTTATATAGGGAATGGCGTCCACAAACCTTTCGGGATGTTGTTGGACAAGAACATGTCTGCCGCACCCTGCAGAATGCTGTGCTGATGGAGAGAATAGCCCATGCCTATCTTTTTTGTGGGCCCCGGGGGACAGGGAAAACCAGTACTGCCCGCATTCTGGCCAAGGCACTGAACTGTCCGTCCCTGAAAGATGGCGAACCCTGTGGTGTCTGCTCCTCCTGTCAGGGTATTACCAATGGAATTTCTCTTAATGTCATAGAGATGGATGCGGCCTCCCACCGTGGAATTGAGGAGATCCGTGATCTCAAACAGAAGGTGGGTATGGCTCCCAGTGGGGGCAGGTACAAGGTTTATATTATTGATGAGGTGCATATGCTGACCGGGGAGGCATTTAATGCTCTCTTAAAGACGCTGGAGGAGCCGCCTGCTCACGCTGTGTTTATCCTCGCTACAACTGAGGCACATAAAGTACCTTTGACCGTTCTTTCCCGCTGTCAGCGCTTTGACTTCCGGCGGCTCAGTTGTTCTGTGATCAAAAATCACCTGGCTAAGGTAGCCAGGGCCAAGGGCTGGTCTGTTGAGGATGGTGCCTTGGAGCTGATTAGCCGTCAGGCAAGTGGTGCTCTGCGTGATGCCTTGGGGCTGCTGGATCAGGCTGCAAGTTTTACTGGGGGCGAGATCCGGCGTCAAGATATAGAACTGCTGACCGGTGCCCTGGGGGTTGATGAGCTTGAGGGAGTCACAGCTGCAGCTGCTCAAGGGGATGTACCTGGGGTTCTCCAGCAGATGGATGCCATTTTTGCCCGGGGGTCTGATCCGCGGCAGGTGCTCCTGCAGCTGGCGGATTATGTACGGGATATGATTTTCCGACAGGGTGCAGGAAGAGAGGAACAAATGTTTTATGCACGCTTTCTGCGGGAGATTGCCTTTGTAGAGGGGGAGATGAAGGGGAGCCCTAGGCCGGACCTTCTTTTGGAGTTAGCACTCTTGCGGCTGACAGGCACATCTAGTGCATCAGAAGAAAACCACCTGCAAAAAAGATCTAGCCAGGCAGTGAGGGAGCAAGCTGCATCAGCCCACCCCTCTACGACCAGATATGCCGTACAGGGAAACCCGCGGCAAGAGGCTGCAGCTCCCAGGAAAACCAAGGAAGAGAATGTCAAAGGGGAATCATATCCCGGGAAGAGGGACTTACCGCTGCAGCAAGAAGTAAAAGCCTACCCAAAAATTGAAGAAACACCACACCCCGAAAAGAAGGATTTACAGCAGCGGCAAAAGGTGGATGGCTCTGGAAAAACCAGAAAAGAGACATCGTTCTCTGCAGATAATCTCTTGCCAACTGCCAATCAAAACTTCGATCTTGCTGCTATCCATAAGTTCCTTATCAAAGCGGCAGGCAAGCAGCCTATTCTTTCCAGTGTTCTTCCTAAATGTAAACTGAAAAGGCAAGGGGACAGCTTGTTGCTTATGGCCCCCTCACTTTATTGTGAGTTGATTAAAAGGGATGAGAACCTTAAAGTCCTCAAGGATGGCCTCCGGGAATACGGCTGCTCCCTTCAGTTGGAGGTGGCTTTAGAGGATACACCTCCCTCTTCGGCTAGTGTGACCCCGGAGTTTCAACGGCAGAGCCGACTTGATAACCAGGGTGATGACAACCCTGTTCCTGGGTCACCCAGTGAAATGGAGGCAAATCCGGAGCAGGATTCAACGGAAATGCCCGGTCAACCCCAGGATCAGGATTTGATAAATATAGTGTTGAACCTTTTTGATGGTAAGATCATCAAAAGAATAAAGGAGGGCGAGTAAAAATGGGTTTTGGAAATATGCAGAAGATGATGAAACAGGTTCAGAAAATGCAGAAGGAGATGGCCCGGGTCCAAGAGGAACTGGGGGAGCTCACTGTTGAAGCCACTGCTGGCGGTGGTTTGGTGAGGGTAGTGGCCAACTGCCAGCAAGAGTTGCAGGAGGTGCATATCGATCCTGCGGCAGTTGATCCAGATGACCCTACACTGCTGGATGACCTGGTTTTGGCTGCGGTCAATGAGGCCTTGAAGAGTGCCCGGGAAAGAGCGGCCGAGGAAATGGAAAAGGTGACCGGTGGGCTGAAGATTCCGGGTCTTTTTTGACAGAAACGCAGGTGATTGATTTTGCATCTTTATCCTAGCTCATTGGCAGCTCTGATTGAAGCCTTGAGAAAGCTGCCAGGTATTGGACCAAAAACAGCCCAGCGCTTGGCCATTCATCTCCTGCATGCACCCCGGGGGGAAGCAGAGGGACTCGCCCGGGCCATTATAGAGGCCAGGGAAAAGATTTTTTTCTGTTCTATTTGTGGAAATATCACAGATATGGATCCCTGTGAGCTGTGCCGGGATGAAAAGCGAGACAGATCATTGCTTTGTGTTGTGGAATGGCCGCGGGATATCATCGCTTTTGAGCGCACCGGGGAGTATCCAGGGGTATACCATGTTCTACACGGGGTTCTTTCTCCTATGGATGGAATTGGCCCTGAGGATTTAAAGATCACAGAACTTCTCCATCGCCTTCCTAGGGAGTCGATCCAGGAGGTGATTCTGGCTACCAATCCCAATGTAGAGGGGGAAGCCACAGCTCTCTATCTTGCCCAGCTGTTAAAACCCCTGGTACCTAAGGTCACCAGGATTGCCCATGGGCTTCCTGTGGGGGGAGATTTGGAGTTTGCGGATACTGCTACATTGAGCAGGTCGCTGTTAGGAAGGCAGGAGTTATAATTGCGGTGTGGAGATTAACGATGGCTTTTTAGCAGATTTCTGATGATAAAGACAAGAGCTGGCACGGCTGTTCAGCTGTGTATTGATCTGGCCAGAGAGACGGGTGGCTCAAGTTACTGGCATTAATTACCTCTCTATTGGCAAGTTTCTGGATTTCAACACATATAATAAGTTAAAATCCAAGCTCGCCAGGGGGAGGTGTTTGCGATGACCGATTGGCTGACAAACCAAACACGTTCTTTAACCCAGGTGTTCCGAAACAAGGATAAAAATAAATATAATGATGACTACCTGGCACTGACAGAAGCGCACCGTGAATGGCTGGCGGCACGTGACTTTTTTGAACAGGCAACGGACCCGGATCTGATCGACTATGCCATACTTTCCCTTAAAGCTGCAGAGAAACGCTATGTTTACCTGTGGAAAAAAATGCGAGAAAAAGAGATCTAAGGAGGGGAATTGATGGTCGGTACGATTTTGGGGGTATTGTTTGCTCTTTTTTTGCTGTTCCTGGTAGGACAGGCATTCTGGAAACCTCTGCGCATCATATTGCATATGGTACTGCGTGTAGTTCTGGGAGGCCTTTTTCTTGTTTTGGTTAATTTTATTGCAGGCCCACTGGGGTTTTTTCTGGGGGTTAACCCGGCCAGCGCCTTGACCGTGGGGCTTTTGGGTCTGCCTGGCTTATTGTTTCTCATTGCCTTAAAAGTTGTGGCAGGTTAATGAAGGATCACCAGGAAGAAGCACATATTATCTTGACCTCTTTCCTCTATTTGTTATATACTCATTTAAATAGCCTGCAGTAGGTAGTTATAATAAGTTTTACTAAAAAAGCACCGGACCGGCAATTTTAGATAACTCGAGGTAATTTGTATGAAACAGGGACAGTTTCCGCCGCGTGTGCTTGAAGCGTATATCGGTGAGTATGCCAGCGGAAAAAGTGAAAATGCCGTTAATAGAGCAGTGGAACTTGCTCACCTGGACAGGAGGGTGACACTGGTCGATCTTGACCTGGTGGAACCATGCTACACCCTCAGACCCTTGAAAAGGACACTGGAGAAAGAAGGGGTTTCAGTACTTGCCTGGGATACCAGTGAACTGATAGGGCTGGGCGAAACAGGCAACATCCTGAAGCCGGAGGTGCGCTTTTGCCTACGCCATCCCGGTGATGTGATCCTTGATATTGGATATGGGGCATTTGGTGCTCAGGTGCTCAACTTAGTGGAGGGGGCAGCCGAAGAACAAGACCTCAAGGTTTATGCTGTGATTAATATAGCTAGGCCGATGACCGCTACTGTTGCCGATATTGTAGAACATGTGCGGTCCCTTGAAAAGGTTGATGGACTAATCAACAACTCTCACTTAGGAGATGAAACAGATCTAGAGTTTGTGAAGAAGGGTGCCCAAGTAGTAAAAGAAGCAGCAGATTTGCTCGGGCTGCCTGTGGTTGCTACTTCAGTGATGGAGGAGCTGGCAGCGACAATTGGAGAAAGAGACTGGTATGGGCATCAGGTGCGTGTGCTGCATCGGTATTTACCACAGGCCTTTTGGTAGTGGTATTGCCAGAGCAGCTTTTGTTTTTTAGCTTAATATAAAGAAAAAACACAGGGGGTGTTAATTAAGTGGGAGTAAAACCGATTAAAGGAGAGCAAAAAACCTTTATGACTGGCAATGAAGCAGTTGCCTGGGCAGCTCTCGCCGCGGGGGCCGAGATTATGTATGGCTATCCCATTACTCCACAGAATGAGATTATGCAGTACTGGACGCGGCTTGCTCCAAAGTACGAAAAGAGGTTTTTGCAGACAGAGGACGAGCTGTCCGCCGGATTTACTACTGTAGGAGGAGTGCTTGCCGGTCGCCGGGCCTTTACCGCAACAGCTGGCCCGGGAAATGTGTTGATGCAGGAGCCTATGGCCATGGCAGAAGCCATGCGTATTCCTACCGTTGTTGTGGTTCAGCAGCGTGGTGGCCCTTCCACAGCTACAGTAATCTATTCCCAGCAGGAGGTAACACTGACCTGTTTTGGAGGCAATGGAGAGGGCTTGAGGGTAGTTTACTCAACATCTTCACACCAGGAGCTCTTTGATTACACCATTAAAGCCTTCAATACAGCCTGGAAGTACCGCTTTCCAACATTTGTTTTAGCGGACGGCTATCAGGCCAAGATGCGGGAGTCCCTGGTGATCTACGACCCAGAGGAGAAAGGTATCAAAATGGTTCCTACAGAGGCTTTTGTGGGAAAACCGGGTACACCTGGGGAGGACAGGCCTCCTGCTCACCTGCGTAACACCTACAATATTGAAGAAGAGTTGCTGGAGGTACTGACCGAGGATATCAAAGATTATGAAACAGCAGCACCGGAGATCACCGAGTATGAGGAATTCAATACCCAGGATGCAGATGTCTTGATTATCGCCCATGGGATCGTTTTCCGGTCTGCGGCAATGGCTGCCCAGGAACTGGCAGAGGAAGGGCTGAAAGTTGGCTATTTCCGCCCCATAACACTGCGCCCCTTCCCCCAGGAAGAACTGCGAAAGGCTGCAGCCAAGGCAAAGCAGCTCCTGGTTGTGGAGTCTGCCTACGGACAGCTGCTTAAAATTGTAAAGGACAACCTCTATGGCATGGATGTGCCCATCAAGACCCACCTGCGTCCTGGTGTGGGAATTACTCCTGAAGAGGTTGTAGCAGATGCAAGGAAAATACTAGGAGAGGAGGAGTAAAGATGGAAGTATTGCCGAAAGTCCCGAAAAGCTGGAATCTAGAAACCAAACCCCATAAGTTTTGCCCAGGATGCGGGCATGGCCTGATCCTGAAAGCATTAGGCCAGGCGATCGATGAATTGGGGATCCAGGACCGAGTGGTCTTCGGCTGCGATATCGGGTGCTCCCTTCTTTCCTGGGACTTTTTCAATGTGGATACAGTCCAGACACATCATGGAAGAACCACTCCGGTGATGGTGGGAATTAAAAGAGCAAATCCCGAACTTGTGGTTGTGGCCTATATGGGAGATGGAGGAGGGTATGCCATCGGTTCTCAGCACCTGGTCAATGCCACTACCAGAGATGACAAGGTCACAGTGATTTTAGTGAACAACACCAACTATGCTATGACCGGCGGTCAGATGGCCCCTACTACCATGCCTGGCCAGAAGACCGAAACCACCCCTTACGGCAGGGATGTGAATGAGGCTGGCTACCCCATGATGGGGCCAGAAATGGTAGCAGCCATCTCCCAGGATGGCGCTTATGTGGCCCGGGGGAGTGTGGCGAAATTCCGTAAGCTGAAGGAATACATCAAGAAGGCACTGGAAAATCAGATAGCGATGAGGGGATTCTCCTTTGTAGAAGCCCTTTCCACCTGCCCTACCAACTGGCGCACCAATGCTGAACAAACATGGGCATTTCTCGAGGATAAGATGACGAAACAGTATCCTCCTGGTGAATTGAAAACACCCACAGGTAAGGAGGGATAAAGATGGGCAAAGCTGTTAAGATTGCCCTGGCAGGTGAAGGAGGCCAGGGTGTGCAGTCTGTGGCCATGATACTCACCGAGGCTGCAGCCATGGAGGGCAAAGAGATACTCTACATCCCTAACTTTGGGGTGGAGCAGAGGGGCGGAGTGTCCATTGCTTTTGTGCAGATCGGAGATGAAAAGATCGGAGCACCTAAATTCAAAACTGGCGATATCGTCATCGCTTTAAGTGACCGTGCCGTCCGCCGGGTGAGTATGCATGTGGGCCCCCAGACAGTATTTATCTATGACGCGGGTATTAAGGGTGTGGAAGATGACCTGCCCAAAAACGCAAAGCGTATCCTGGCAATTCCCGCCCTGGAAACAGCTAATAAAGAGCTGCACCCACGGGTCTTCAATGTGTTGATCATGGGGGCCGTCATCGGTGCTACTCATGTAGTATCCCTGGAGAAGGCAAAAGAGGCCATCGAAAAGAAACTGGGTTATAAATTTGAGCAAGACCCCAAACTCCGGGAGATGAACTTTAAAGCCCTGGAGAGGGGATATGAGATGGTTGCAGGAACGGGGGTGGCCTGATCGATGGAGAAAACAGCCATTAAGTATATAGAAAAAGAGGTTAATAAAGGAAAGGCATTGTTCCGCATCTTTCCAGGGCTCTGTAAAGGCTGCGGGCTCTGCCGGGAGAAGTGCCCAGAAGAAGCCTTAAGCTGGTCCGAGAAACTGGGTGTTTATGGCACCCCTACGGTTATTGCGGATCCGGAGAAGTGTAAGGCCTGTAGCATCTGTGAGCAGGTTTGCCCGGATTGTGCGATTGCTATTGAGCGCAAAGGAAAAAAGGAAAAAGAAGACTAAGCTGCAGTGAAAGAAGAAAGAGCCAGTTGTTGAAGAACAGCTGGCTCTTTTTTGTGGAGACAGGTGTCCTAACATATATTTGTCCTTGCTTGAAACGCAATTTTATCAGGGAGTTTTTGTTATATTATAGTTACAGCATATCAAATTTCTTAATTTGCAGGAAATATAGGTGATTTGTCGTAAAGAATGGTAATATGGAGGTTAATATTTATGGATGTTAATATTTGGAGGGGTAGAAGGGGGATGATTTTTTGAAGATTCTTGTTGTGGATGATGCTGCTTTTATGCGAATAACACTTGAAAAAATATTAAAAAAGGCTGGGCATGATGTAATACAGGCGGGCAGTGCCCTTGCTGCACTTGATCTGTATAAAGAGCACCAGCCAGACTTGGTAACAATGGATATTACTATGCCGGAGATGGATGGTATTGAAGCAGTACATAAACTCAAAGAAATCGATCCCAATGCACAGGTGGTTATGATCTCTGCTATGGGGCAGGAATCCATGGTGGGGGATGCTATCAAGGCGGGGGCACTGGATTTTGTGGTAAAACCCTTTCAGCCGGAGAGGATTCTAGCAGCTGTGGCCCGGGCAGAACAAAAGGCGTAAGCAGTTGCTATAGGATCTGCTGAAGATTTGTGAGGAAGGGGGAGAGCTGATGAACCGCAGATGGCCGGTTAGTGAAGGAGATGGGAGTGGCAACGGCTGTAATAGTACTTCCTTCAGGCAGGGAGAGAATAAACAACTGCTGGCTGCAAATGTTCTGGATGATATAGCAAGTGGGGCCATACTGCTGGACGATACAGGGATCATTTTATGGGTTAACCCGGCATTTATGGTTTATACTGGATACTCTCCTGAAGAGGTGGTAAAGAAACGGGATTTTCTGAAGAAAGCAGGTGTAAGTGACGCACTTTGGGCTGAAATTATGCGCTCATGTGAATTAAATGGTGAATGGCGGGGAGAGTTTTGGTTCGTTAAGAAGAATGGGCAGGGTTTTCTCGCTGGAATGACAGTTAATGACATCAAGGTTGAAGAAAAAGAAATAAAGAGGTACCTGGCTATTTTTAAGGATATCACAGCGAAGGATAGGGTGAGAAAAAAGCAGCAGGCTTTAAAGGAGCAGGAGACATGTATGAAAAAGCTGGTTTCTTTAGCTGCCCTTTCTGCCGGGGTGGCCCATGAAATTAACCAGCCATTAAATGCCATCAAGCTACTGGCCGACGGCTCACTTTACTGGTATAAAAAGGGCGTGAATCATGACCGAGAGAAGATTATCGATGTTTTGGAAAAGATCTCTGAGCAGGCCGGCCGTATTGACGAAATTATTAAGCATATGCGCTCATTTGCCGATTTGGGGGAAGGGGATCTAGTTTTCTGCAGTATAAATGATGCAGTCAATAATACCCTGCGGCTGCTAGGTTCTCAGCTTTCATCCCATGGGGTTAGTTTAACTATAGAGCTGTCAGATGGTTTGCCCCCGGTATTGGGCACCCCGCGCAGGCTAGAAGAGGTTGTTATCAATCTGCTGGTTAATGCCATGCAGGCTTTAGATAGAAAGGAGCCACCAAACAAAGAGATCGTTTGTGCAACTTGGCAGGAGGGGGAAAGGGTTTTTTTAGAGGTCAGTGACAATGCCTTTGGGATTCACGAGGATGTTTGTAAGCATCTCTTTGAACCCTTTTTTACTACTAAGCCGGGGGAAGGAATGGGCCTTGGTCTTCCCCTTGTACAGTCCATTATAGAAAGCTATGGCGGCCGAGTAACTGCATTCAATAACTCCTCTGGTGGTGCAACCTTCAGGGTAGAACTTCCGGCAGCAGAAACAGGGGGTGCAGGATATTGAAAATCCTGCTGGTGGATGATGAGGCAGAGAGCAGGAGGTATTTGGCGGAGTTTTTGACAGAACTGGGGCATCAGGTAGTAGAAAAACCGGATGGGCGTGCTGCTCTTGAGGCCTTTTGTCTGGATAATTTCCACTTGGTAATTGCTGATATTAGGATGCCCAGAATGTCTGGCCTTGATCTGCTGCGCCAAATCAGCAACCTTTCTGATCCAGCTGCTGCTGAACAAAAAGATGTAGATGTTGTTTTGATGACTGGTTACAGCGATATGGATACCGCTGTAGAGGCCTTGCGTGCAGGTGCTTATGACTATCTTATTAAGCCGGTGAATATTGATGAGGTTGTCAAGGTAACTGAAAAAGTGGCTGAGCGCCAGGCCCTGAGAAGGGAGAACGAAATCCTTTCACAGCAATTCGAAGCCGCGGTGCGTGAGGCGACACAAGAGGCCAGAGAGGAACTTTTGCGCCTGAAGAAAACCTATGCGAAAGCTGTTAGGCTAGACGGCATCGGTGTTTTTTCTGAGTCCATGAAGAAGGTGTTTGCTCAAGCGAAAAAATTGCACCATGACCGCTCCTTTCCGGTTTTGATCGAGGGAGAAACCGGGACCGGCAAGGATGTTGTAGCCAGATATCTGCACTATGGTGAGC
>JBASML010000139.1:0-2488 GCA_049656845.1 Syntrophaceticus sp. | reverse complement strand
GCAATCCTTGGGGCCTCATGAACAGCCAGACCCACACCATGTCCCAACGAATGGACAAAATAGTCGCCATAACCGGCTTCAGCAAGAAATTCCCGGGCCACAGAATCTACCTCTGCCGCAGGGACACCAGCCCTAACAGCTCTAATACCTCGCTCCTGGGCTTCCCGCACAACCTCGTAGACCTCCCTCTGTTTGGCAGAAACCGTTCCCACACAGATGGTTCTGGTCAGATCCGCGGCATATCCTTGATAAGTAGCTCCTAAATCCATAGTGATAAATTCGCCCCGCTGGATTTTTTTCTGTGTTGCCGCGCCATGGGGCAAGGCTCCCCTTTCACCAGAGGCTACGATGGTCTCAAAGGCTGGAGTACCGCTGCCGTGCCGTCGCATAAAATACTCCAGTAAAGCGGCAATCTCCTGCTCACTTTGGCCCTGGTGTATTTCCCCCAGCAGGTAGCGAAAAGCACTAGCTGTAATAGCTCCTGCTTCCCGAATTAGTTCAATCTCAGTTTCATCCTTCAACAAGCGCAGTTTTTCTACAAAATCTTTTACAGGAAACAGTTCTCCCGCGAAAGATTCCTTCAGGTTTTCCCAGTCCTGGTAGGTAAGGTAGTCCTTTTCAAAGGCCATCTCCCGGATCCCCTGAGAGCTTGTGACTTCTGCCAGTGCCCTGGTAAAATACCTTTTATACAGGATAAACTTACAGCCAGGCGCCTCCTGCAGTGCCTGTTCTTTATATCTTCCGTCTGCAAAGAGATATGATTCCTGCTGGGTTACCAGAAGTTGACCCTCACCGCCAGAAAAATTGCTGAGATAAAATACATTCTCTGGTCTTGAAACCAATAATGCTTCAAGCTGTTGTTGTTCTAAAATATGACGAAGTTTGTTAATGCGTTTTTGGTAAATAGAGGTCATTTGTCCTGCCTTCCTTGAAAATAGATGTTAGAGGTCAGATGTCGGATGTTACCGAGTTAGCAACCACTTGCAACCGTTTCCATCAACCAGTGCCGTTCCACTTGCTCGAAACAAACTTGGGCAACAACTAACTACTAAACACTAATCTTCCAACCACCAACAACTACTCATTATTTGTATGATTTGATTAGATGACATGCTGCGGTCAGAGCAAGATGATAACTCAAAGGCCCAAATCCAGATATCTGGCCCCAGGCAGCAGGCGCCACCACTGAGATGTTGCGCCAGGGATCCCGAGCGTTTATATTGCTTAAGTGCACCTCGATCACCGGGATATTCACACCTCTTACAGCATCATAAATGGCATAACTGTAGTGGGTGAAAGCACCGGGGTTGAGAATAATCACATCAAAATTTCCCCGGGCATTATGAATCTGATTAATGAGTTCTCCCTCGTGATTGCTTTGGAAAGCAACAACTTCAACACCTTCAGTTTCCCCATGCTGCTGCAGGTCACGATTGATCTGTTCTAAAGTCGTCCAACCATAAATTTCTTCTTCTCGCTCACCCAAAAGGTTGAGATTTGGCCCGTGGAGTACCAATACCCTCGCCAATTATTTCACCTCACACTTATTTTTTCAATAGTACCAGTACAGAGGTTTCTAATGGTGTCACCGGATTTGACTTGGTTGTCAAAATAACAGCAGCCTCCACATTGCCTGCTTTTCTTGCCTACTGTCCGCTAACAGTTAAATTGGCTACGCGGATTGTTGGTGCCCCTTTGCTAGCAAAAAAGCGCAAATCACTACCAACAGCATCAACACGCTCAAGCAATTCCAAGATATTGCCAGCTATTACCATACCCCGTACAGGTGTAGTAAGTTCTCCGTTGTGTATCCAAATTCCTGCCGCACCAAGGGAAAAATCACCGGAAATAGGATTGGCGGTGTGCATACCCATCACCTCAGTGAGGTAAAAACCCTCCCCTGTTTCCCGAATAATCTCCTCTGGGTGGCGATTCCCTGGAGCAAGATAAAAGTTAGTGCTGCCCAACTGCGGTGGTGACTGGAAGGAGCCGCGCACCGCGTTCCCTGTTGAAGAGACACCATCTTTGGCCGCTGTATAGGAGTTGTGCATAAAACCCTGGAGCACCCCGTCCTGCACAAGCTCAGTACACTGGCTAGGAACCCCCTCACCATCAAAGGGAGCGCTCAAAATCCCACCTGGTCTGGCACCGTGATCAGTGATGCTCACTTTGTCTGAGGCCACCCTTTCACCGACCTTCCCGGCAAAAAGGGATCTCCCCTTTTGAACAGCTTCCGCACTGAGGGCCGAAGCCAGCATTCCCAGGAAACTGGCTACAACATAGGGATCCATCACCACCGGCACCCGCTTCGTCGCCAAACGCTGTGCCCCAAGCATACGCACTGCCTTAAAAGCAGCCTCTTTGCCGATGGCCTCCACATCCAGGTCCTTTAATTTACGCACAAAATCCACAGAAAACCCGGTTTGCAGATCCCCGTCTTTTCCCGCCACAAAAGCAGCAACACCCCCACAGAAGGAACCTTTAGATG
>JBASML010000138.1:0-2814 GCA_049656845.1 Syntrophaceticus sp. | reverse complement strand
CTCCTTTTTATAATTAATGTTATTGTTTAACAACAGGTGCCCCCGCAGGATTTGCTTTTCTTTCCTTCATAAAATGTCTTCAAATTCTCAGGCAGTTCATAACTGCTGCAGGAGCAGGGTTCAGAATGCTCAAATACAGCATGAAGAATAGCTTCCGCAAGCATTTCTTCCGGAGGCACCTCATAAGTTTCTCCATTATACTCAAAAACCCGGCAGTCCACATCGGTTCCGCTAATTTCACTGCAGCAACCGCAGCTGTTTTCGGCAACCGATTGGCAGATATCCCGCCCGTTTACGCGGATTGTAGGTGACGACAGGAATTGATACTGCTTGGCAAGCTCCGCTGTTTCCATTTTTACTTTGTTATACTCAACCTCATACCCGGCAAGCTCCAAGGCTGGGGTGAGCGTTAGCATTACTTCGTCAAGAACGTTGTCTGCCCCGATGCAGCGGTCACAGGTCCGAAGGTCAAGATAGAGATACTCAACAACAACTTTCTTTTCAAAAGCCGATTCACAGCAGGAACTGCAATGTTCTTCAGTTGTATCCGGAGTTGTCAGATCCTTCAGCAAAATACCGGCATAAGCGCTACCCTTTTTGCTGATTTTGTAGTGCGTCCATTTGCCCTCCTGTCGGCTTTCCACTATACCCGACTCAACCAGAATTTTCATATGGTAGGAAAGCCCCGACTGACCCAAGTCCAACTGTTCTAGCAAAACACAGGCACATTTTTCACCGCCACGCAGCAATTCAAGTATCCGCAGGCGCTTTTCATCGCAAAAAGCTTTAAATATCTTTGCATGTTCCTCATAAACGGTTTCCAAGTTATCACCTCATATCAAATTTATTTGATATACTATTATCTTATGCGTAAATCAAATTTTGTCAATATGTTTGAAGGATATTTTGCGGTAAAACTATAAAGACACCCTTCGTTCATTACCATAGAGTGCCTTATTTGTTTTTGCCCTTATTCTTCCATATCCACCGTCACACCGGACTTGAATTCCACAGTGAATTTGTCCTCGTAGCCGGTAATTTTTTCAATCGACCACCACCAGCAGCTCATTGTATTCGGTAATGACGGCAAACTGCTCCCAAAGGAACACACCCATATCCTCTGGCACCCAGCATTTTTATACCTGAAAAAATCGATACAAATAAAAAAGGAGGAGACTAGGTATTTCTTCTAATCTCCTGCAGAAATATATCGAACAAAAGTGCTATTTTACCGGGATAAATTTTTCAGCTACTATCTTTTGCCCTTCAGAGCTCAGTACAAAATCTAGATAGGCTTTGACAATGCCATCTGGTTCACCCTTGGTCAGATAGAGAAATGGCCGTGAAATCTTGTAGGTTCCGTCTAGTATAGTAGCTCCACTAGGTTCAACTCCATCAATTTTAAGGGCTTTTACCGATTTATCCAAACTACCAAGAGAAATATAACCTATCCCATTAATATCACCTGCAACAGCAGTACGGAGAGCACCTGTAGCATTCAACACACTCGCATTTCCGCTAATTTTAGTGTCCTTTCCCATGACCATCTCTTGAAAGGCATCCCTGGTTCCAGAACCCTCTTCTCTGGTAAACAGGTTAATCGCGGCGCTCTTCCCGCCAACATCCTCCCAGTTAGTAATCTCTCCTGCAAATATTTTTCTTGTTTGTTCAACAGTAAGTTCATTTACACTGTTTTTTGGGTGAACAACAATAGCAATCCCATCTTTAGCAATGATTGTTTTGTTAAGTGTGCCCTCCTCATCGGGCTTAAGGTCCCGGGAAGAGGCTCCAATTTCCGCTGTGCCTTCCTGGGCAGCTTTAATCCCTGCCCCAGAACCACCTCCAGCAATATTAATATCAACCTGCGGATGCTTTTCCTTGAAAGCCCTGGCCAGTTCTTCAGAGAGCGGCTGTACAGAAGTTGAACCAGCAATAGTAATAGTTCCTTTCAATTCCGATGGCCCTTTACCTTCCGTAGGTTTCTGACCAGAATCACTGCACCCGGCTACTGCTCCCACCAAAAGCAAGGCGGTCATCACTATACCCAATAATTTCGCCTGAAACATCTTCACTGCTCACATACCTCCTCAAATAATTAATTAAATTTTGGCTTCTTCCTTATAGTAAACACTGATAATTAACAACCTATTTTGGCTATATTAAGAAAACCAACTATTTATTAAGGGACTGTTAATTCTCATGGTGACTGACACATGGCAGAATCTGATAAATTAAGGATAAAAAAAGATGCCCACCTTTAGGAGATAGGCATCTTCACCAAACAATAATCAAATGTAAGCAAGCTTCTCACTAACTGCTACCGCCCTCCTTTCAATTCAACCCTTGAAAAGCTCACCTGTACAAACCCGAAAAAATGTTTGGCAGAACACCAGCAGCCAACACAAAGCCAGCAGGCAATAACATATAAACCCATAGGATTTGAGTGGCGGGCATTGGAAAATTGACGCAATTAAAAAGGTCGCTCCTGCATAGGCCCCCAGAGGGAAGGTAAAAGCCCACCAGGATAATGCATAGGGTAGATTTCTGTGTAAAATGTTGATTAACGTAACAATACCAGCGATAATCAGCCACCAGAAACCGAAACTCCAATATATTAAGCCAAAGAGATATATTGCTGACTGAACAACTCCCTCCAGCCAGGGGCCACTTGCTGTCCCCAAATTGAGCAAGGCAAGAGTACCTGCTCCGATTGGACCCAGGTAGATCCAAATGGTAGGTACTAAACTGCCCGGCAGAGGAGGGGCTACAATCAATCTATAAAAACAAATCACCGCCAGGAAGATGAACAGAAAG
>JBASML010000137.1:0-4305 GCA_049656845.1 Syntrophaceticus sp. | reverse complement strand
CTGCAGCGCAATTCGGACAAGTGCATCCTCTGCGGCCTTTGTGTGCGGGTCTGTGATGAGGTGATGGGTGTTACAGCATTAGGCCTTGTGGGTCGTGGATTTGAGACATTGGTTAAGCCCGAGTTTGGCTTGCCCCTTGAGGATACTAGCTGTATAGCCTGTGGCATGTGTGTGGCGCTCTGTCCTACAGGTGCTTTGGTGGAGCAGATGCCCATTGCCAAAAATCTCCCTATGGAAATGGAGAGCCGGAAAGCTGTTTGTACCTACTGTGGAATAGGGTGTGGACAGGTAATTGATGTGAAGGGAGATCTGCTTGCCAGGTCGCTTCCTCTTGAAGGAGAGATCCTCTGCCGCAAAGGGCGCTTTGGATTCCAAACCGACAGCGAACAGAGGATCAGCAAACCATTGGTGCGCTGGGATGGTGAGCTAATAGAAACATCCTGGACCGAGGCTTTGCAAGAGATCTCCGGGAGAGTATTGGGTATCCGGGCAAGGTATGGAGATGAAGCCCTAGCAATATCTGTTTCCCCTTCTTACTCCTTGGAAGAGGCGGGTAGCGCGGCAGCTTTCGCCAGATCAGCACTGCGAACAACAAAGATGGGTAGTTTTACACCGAATGCAGATCATGGCTTAGAAAGGATTTTTGGTAGTGAAGCCCCTGCTGTTTCTTTGGATGAACTGGAGAGCGCGGATCTGATTTTCCTGGTCGGATCCTTTGAGGAGTGTCAGGTGGCTGCTGTAAAGGCAATCCAGGCTGCCAGGAAAGGGATTAAACTGGTGGTCTTGAGCATGAAGCCCACACTTGCTGATCCTTTGGCAGATGTAAGGTTGAGCCCAGCTAACAACACTGGTTTCCTTAAAGAGGTTCTGGCGGCGGTTATCCAAAAGGATTTGTTTTGTGAGGATGATATCAGGCAGATGGTGAGCGGTTTTGAGGAATTGAAATCTGCCTTGCAGGGTTTAGTCCCAGGTGAGGATGCCAAAAAACTGGCAGAGCTCTATGGACATTCAAAGAGAGCCATCATCCTGGTGGATGGCCATGATGTCACCCCAGAGGCTGTACAGTTCTTGGGCAATCTGGTTCTGCTGACAGGGAAGGCTGCCAAACCAGGAAGCGGGATCACTGTGATTACCCCTGGTGCCAACCAGACTGGATTGAGCAGGCTGGGAATTGATCTAGAAGCACAGGATTTAAGAGAAGCTTTAAGAAGTGATGATTTGCAGGGGATCTTTATTTTCGGTGAAGATCCGGTGGGAGCGGGGCTGTTAACTTCCCAGGAACTGCAGTCAGCCCGTCTGGTTGTGGTGGTTTCTCCTTACAAAACTCTTACCACAGATGCCGCCCATGTTGTGATTCCTTCTTCAACAACCCTGGAGAGTGGAGGAACATTTATCGCTTCTGATGGACACATCAATTCCTTTGATCCGGTAGTGGGTTCACCTGCAGGGGTAAGTGTGAGGAAAGCAATCGCCAAGATGGCAGCAGCTTTTGGAGTAGATAAACTGGATGTTACAAAAGCCGAGGATATCAAACCCTTTCCTGCTTTCGGGAAAGCCCATTTTGCCGTACCGGAGGATGGGGAGATCTTTCGGCCTGTTCCGGTTATTGATCCCGCACTGCGCAATTTTTACACAAAGATAGAAAAAGATGGGCATAAATGACGGTGGAATCTGGATAGCTGTCCATGCCTTTTCATGATCAACCAGCAGATATTGAAAATACTTGATGGATCTATCGGCTAGCTACTTATGGAAGGCCGGATAACAGACAGGTTCCTTTTGTATATACAATGTTAAAAAGATCAGCAAGTTGACTCAGTTGTTGCTTGATAGATAATCAGATTGTGTTTGGACTAGCCGATATGAATTGAAGGGAAGCAGATGAGACTGTTCTCTGCTTCCTTTATTTGTTCGCTCTGCATGTCTGCGACTAGTCTTTTGAACACGACTAGTCTTTTGAACATTAGAAAACAGGAAAATGCACTTTAGTGGAGAAATAGTTATGATGTTAACTTAATAAAATTCCGAGTGTGTTGTTCTATAAAAAACTAGCAATAAATTTAAGCTATTGCTGCTAATGAATTTACTTAGCCTCTATACTACACCTGTACAGTATAGAAATATAATGTAAAGAGGTGTATAACAACGGAAGATAAAAAAAGTTTTTTCTTGGTATTTTTTGCGCTTTTTTTAATGATGCTGGGCAATGGGATCATCATCCCGGTGTTCCCTTACTATGTGAAAAGCATGGGTGCCAGTGCCTTCCAATTGGGGTTATTGCTTACTGTCTATGCACTCTGTCAGTTTATCTTTGCCCCCATCTGGGGAAGATACTCGGATAAGGTGGGAAGAAAGCCGCTGCTGATGTTAGGTATCGCCGGTTATGCCGTCAGCTTTATCCTTTATGGTTTAGCACAAGCAATATGGCTTCTTTTTGTTGCACGGGTCGCCGGTGGAATTCTCTCTGCAGCGGTGATGCCGACAGCTATGGCCTATATCGGTGATGTTACAACAGAGGAGAAACGCGGCTCCGGTATGGGTTTGATGGGTGCATCTATGGGGTTGGGTATGGTGATGGGGCCGGCTTTAGGTGGTATATTATCGGGGATTTCTTTTACTTTCCCCTTCTTCTTTGCGGCTGGCCTGGCAATAGTTAATGTTATTACTATTTTTATTCTGCTGAAAGAATCACTGACACCGGAGAAAAGGATGCAACAGCAAGAGGAAGTTGCTGATGAGAGTGGTCTTAGTTCCATCCTGGGTGAACTGCGGACTCCCCTGGTTCAATTTTTTATCATGCTTTTTCTGGCCAGTGTTGCCCATTCCATGAATGAGGCCACATATGCCCTCTTTATGCAGAACAAAATAGGTATGGGGGCCAAAGAAGCAGGTTGGGCTTTTATGGTTGCCGGTATTGTGATGGTTATTCTGCAGGGCTTGCTTGTGGGCAAGATGATCAACCGCCTGGGGGAAAAGAAAACCATAGTTATCGGGCTGTCAGCCATGGCTGTGGGTTTGGCACTGTTGCTGTATTCCTTTAATACCTTTACCGCAATTCTTTTCCTGGCTGTTTTTTGCTGTGGTATGGGGCTCATCCGTCCCGCAACTTCCTCTGCGGTATCAAAGGGCGCTACCAATCAGGGAAGATCCCTTGGAGCTATGCAGGGTTTCGACAGCTTGGGAAGGGTTGTTGGCCCTGCTTTCGGCGGGTTCTTGCTGGATCTTAATTGGAATTATGCCTATATTGGTGCAGTGATCATAGCTCTTCTGTCAGTGGTCTTTTTCAAGTCTTTTGATTATCTGAAACAGCGCTCAACAAGCGTTAATTAATGCTCATAACAGATACCGCGGGACTGTTCCTTTTGCATGTCTAAGCTAGTCCCCGCGGTCCATCTTTTCATCTTTATTATGGCACAATCGGTAGCATAGTTTTTTTGTGAAGTACCTAAACGAGGCTGTGTGCCTGTCGCCAGAAAGAGCAAACAGTGAAAAAGACAATTGAGTTTGCTTTATCCTTTCTTTTTCATGATGATAAGGAAACTTTTAACCCCGAGATATCCTTTCCGTGGTTAACGCTTGCTGCTAGTGAGCACTGCTTTTTACATTAGACATCTGGTAAACTTTCGTATACATTATTTCTCTTGCCTTACAAAACTCCAATTCGTCCATTTTGCTGGGAAATGACATCAATAAGAGAGGTACCGGGGCATCTTGGGGTTTGTAGGGGGGTTGCAGGTAAGGATAGCTGTTTAAATAAAACCCATGTTTTTGGTAAAAGCGTATCCTTTTTCTGGCCTCTTCGGTTTCCGGTTCTTCTACCTCTAAGATGATTTTGGGAAAGAGGGAAGTCATTTTATTAATGGTTTTTGAACCATAACCCTTTCCCCGGAGACCTCTTTTGATAGCAAGGTGTTCAATAAAAACAAAGTCGTCAAGGTCCCAGTAGGCGATAAAGCCGATTATCCTGTCTTGATTTTTTAGAGGTACAAGGTGGTAAAGGGGGTTGTTCATGATCTGTTTATGGCTTTCTAGATCTCTTCGCTCATTCTCTGGAAAAGAGTACTCATAAATGTTCCAAATTTCATGTAGAAGGTTCATTATCCAACACTCCTATATATATTATAAAAGATGCAAGGATAGTATATAAAATATATTTAAGAGGCCATCCTTTATGGACAGCCTCTTTGTAATATCAGCATATAATTATTTATTCTATTTTAGAAGAATGGCGCAATAAATACCAGTGATACGATGGACATCAGCTTTAACAGTATGTTCAAGGAAGGCCCAGCGGTATCTTTACAT
>JBASML010000136.1:0-3724 GCA_049656845.1 Syntrophaceticus sp. | reverse complement strand
GTTAGGCGGCAGTTCTACACTTCCTTTTCTCCAGTACGAAGGCGATATTCCGAACCGCCCAGCCATTGCTTTCGAAATCTGGGATATTGAACCTGATTGGAGCGAGGCTTTTAACGAATATTATGGTGATGTCTGGAAAGACCCGGTAGCCTGGGCAAAGAAAGTCGAGGAAATGGGTGCAGATATCATCTACTTGAAGCTAAAAGGTGCAGACCCTGAGTTAGATAACTCAAAAACTCCGGATGATTGTGCAAAAGTTGTCAAGGCTATCCTGGAAAACACCGGTGCTCCCTGGATGGTAGAGGGTCCCGGACACCCGGAGAAAGACACTGATGTACTCCAGGCTGTGGGAGAAGCAGCAGCAGGGGAAAATATAGCCTTAGGACTTGCTGAAAAGGACAACTACCGCTCTATAGCAGCTGCAGCCATGATGGGCAAGCACTGCATTATCGGACGTTCACCTGTTGACATTAACATTTTAAAGCAGTTGAACATCATGATCACAGAGATGGGTATTGCCCCGAACAAGATTATCAATGATCCCATGTCCAGTGGTCTGGGCTATGGTATTGAATATTCCTACTCCATTATGGAGCGTGCCCGCTGGGGTGCTTTGATTGGCGACAAGATGATGGCTTTTCCAGTTATCTGTGTTGCCGGTGCAGAAGCATGGAGAGCAAAAGAAGCAAATGCTCCTCTAGAGGAGGCAGGCCCTGGCTGGGGTGAGCAGAAACCGAGAGGAATCATGTGGGAGGCAATGACTGCTGCAGCACTTCTACAGGCCGGAGGGGACCTCATTTTGATGAGACACCCAGAAGCCGTCAAACTGCTGAATAAGCACATTGATGACCTCAGGAAACCGAATAATTACTAGAATGTTGGCCAAAGTGAGAGGTTTTTAAGAATATCAAAGAGGAGGTAAGCACCTGGCCTTTTATATGATTGGTGAGAGAATCAACGGTATGTTTAAAGATATCGGAGAAGCTGTTGCCAAGTTTGATCCAAAGCCTATTCAGGAGTGGGCAAAGAAACAGGATGAAGCTGGTGCTGCTTATTTAGATATCAACGTTGGACCTACAGCTGCTGATCGAGTCAAATCGATGCGCTGGATGTGCGAGATTGTGACAGAGGTCAGCGATACCCCGATTGCTCTTGACTCTACAAACTATGATGCCATTGAAGCGGGATTAGAGGTCTGCAAACCTGGGGCATTAATTAACTCCTGCCCTGCGGAAAGACCGAAAATTGAGCGTGTTTTCCCGTTGGCTAAAAAATACAATGCCAAGATCATCGGGTTGACCATGGATAAATCTGGAATTCCCAAGAGTGCAGATATGCGCGTGGGTTTTGCAATGGAGCTTGTAGCAGCAGCTGATGAGTTTGGACTTGCACCGGATGATTTGTTTATTGACCCGCTCATCCTTCCTTGCAACGTAGCACAAGATCACGCCCCAGAAGTGTTAGAGGCACTGCGCCAGATCAGAATGCTTTCTGATCCTGCACCACATACAACACTAGGGCTCAGCAATGTTTCCCAGGGGACTCCATTCCGTCCACTGATTAACCGCATCTACTGTGTGATGGCCATGACCTGTGGGCTCGACTCCGCGATTATGGATGTTAATGATGATGAACTGGTAGATGCCATTGCAACTGCAGATATGCTGTTGAATCAGGCAATTTACTGCGATTCTTATGCTAAGGTGTTCAGACAGAGGTAAAGATAAATATAGTAAGGTCCCGTCCCTAAAATACGGGACCTTACTAAAATTAATTATAATTTGATGTTGGGGTGTGATGAAAGTTTAATAGGGGGAAACTCAATGAGCAAAAATAAAAACATCAGATTAGGAATTTACCTCTGTAACTGTGAAGGCAAGTTAGTTCAGTCAATTGATCTAAGTAAGGTAAAGACTGTTATACAAACTAGTGCGGATTTTGAGTATATTCGACTTACCAATCTTCTTTGTGGAAAGTTAGAAAAAGAAAAGATTGGGCAGGAGATCGAAAAATATTCATTAAACCGATTATTAATTGCTGGATGTACAGATCCCTTTATCGAACAGGAATTTAGGGTATTAGCTGAAGAAAATGGAATCAACCGCTATGAAGTAGAGTTTATTGACCTGATAAAGCCAGGTAAAGAAAATACAGAGGGGGCTGTCTCCATCATTAACGAGGTGTTGCTACAGATGCAGGCTCGGAGCGCGGTTGTTTATGAAGAGTTTGATGTGCTCCCGGATGTCCTGGTGATAGGTTGTGGAACAGAAGGGGCTGCTGCAGCTCTTGCTGTTAGTGAAAAGCAACCGGTTACCGTGATCGATAATGATACATCCCGGGATGGTATTTCCTTACTTGAGGGGAAAAGGAACATCACTGTTAAAACAGGTGTTAAAGTTGTGGGGCTAGAGGGATTTCCGGGTCAATTTCTAGTGCGTTTTTTTGATAACGGAAAGCATGCAAAAAAAAGTTTCGGGGCCATTATAGTTGCGCTTGAAGCTCAGCCTAGTTTTGATATGAAAAAATACAATGGTGTAAAACTGGGAGAGCGTATCCTGCGCCTATCTGAATTTATAAAAAACGATCGGGATCAATATGCTGGGCAGAAGATTACCTTTATTTTAGGACAATCTGATCAAGACTCTTTACTTTCTTATGCAACAACACTTTTAGAGGCAATTGCTCTCCAAGAAAAAGGAGCAGAGGTTAGTATTTTATATGATGATATGAAGGTATCTGCTGATCATTTAGAGCAGGATTATCAACTGGCAAGGGCCCGAGGTGTTAATTTCTTAAAGTATAAAGGCGATCTACAGATACTAACAACTGATGTTGCTGCAACAGTACGCTACCGTGAACCCTTTTTACCAAAAATTGAGGGACTGGTTAAGCTCACAGCAGATTACTTGGTGCTTGCAGAAGACTATATCCCAAACCCAGGTACCGCTGATCTTGCAGCAGCCCTTGATGTGAGAACAGGACCAGGTGGATTTTTCCAGGATGACAATGTTCACTTCCTGCCTGTAATGTCGAATCGTGAAGGTATCTATTTTGTCGGAAGTTGCCATGGTCCCATACACGGTATCGAAATTGACAGAGAAGTTGAAATTGCTAAAGCTGAAGTTGGCCGGTTTGTTTCAGGGAAGATGCGAGTGCCAGCATTGCAGCCACAGGTAACCGCTGAAAAATGTGCCGTTTGCTTGACCTGCTACCGGTGCTGTCCCCATCATGCCATCGAAATAGTCCATGATCCATCTTTAAATAATATGTACAACTCTGCAGCTCGTATGAACCCCTTAGCATGCCGTCGTTGTGGTACTTGTGCTGCAGAATGCCCTGGAAAGGCGATTCAGCTGCCATTATACTCGGATCAAGAGATTTTGCAACAAGTTTTACAACCACCTAAATTAGTAGCATATGCGTGCGAAAATTCGGGTGCTTTAGCGGCAGAATATGCCAAGAGCTTGGACCCCGAACTACAAGCGAACTTACAGATTGTTTCGGTTCCTTGTTCGGGAAAGATTGATGCCCTTTACCTGCTCAAAGCTTTGGAGCAAGGGGCAGACGGTGTTCTGTTGCTTGTTTGCCATAAGGAGAATTGTAAATATGTTTGGGGAAATGAGCGAGCAGATAAACGTAAAGAACAAGTACAGAGGCGGCTTTCAGAGATTGGCCTGGAAGGTGATCGGGTAGAGATAATACATCTGGCTGCAAACCAGGGAAA
>JBASML010000135.1:0-6227 GCA_049656845.1 Syntrophaceticus sp. | reverse complement strand
TTGAAAAAATCACGAAAGTTATTGATCACTTCTCATCGCCCCCCTGCTAATCTTAAAAAACTATTCTGTGCAAAGGGGGGATTTCCTGCTATTTTTTTCCATGAAATTCTCCGCTTCTTCGCCATAGGGGAAATAATTGTTGTAATCTGTCCAAATAAAAAACCCCGCTCTTAAGCGAGGTTATCTTTATGAATTTTTCTGACAGTCCTTACAGTAACCAAAAAATTTTAACTGGTGATCTACAATATGAAATTGTGTGTTTTTTTCAATCCAGGCTTCTAATGTTTCAAGAAGGTCATCAGTAACCTCGATTACTCGACCACAGTTGATGCAAATTAAGTGGTGATGGTTGTGTGCATCCTGATTAGTAAACTCATATCTGTCGCATCCATCACCAAAGTCTATTTTATGTAGAATATCCAAATCAGCGAGAATCTCCAGGGTGCGATAAATTGTGGCCAGTCCAATCTCGGGATTATTTTGTTTTACAATGTAGTGGAGCTCCTCTGCACTAAGATGCTTTTCAGAATGATTCAAAAGAGCCTTTAAAATAATTTGACGTTGAGGAGTAATTTTATAAGATTTTCCTTGTAGTTTTTTACAATAGATATCGAATTTATTCTGCATCTTGTTCCTCCAAGAAATATTGGCAATATCGGCATCGATGGTCCTTTACAAAAATAATACCTGGAACTTTTTCTTTGCTCATTATAGCTCTCACCATTTATAAATATTCTATCCATTTTGTATTATTCCTTTTATTGAGACATTTTCTTGGTCATATTGGAACTCAATACTTAATATCTTATACTACAAAGGAGGATGCTGTTTATGAACAATGATAAAAGTCCTAGTTCCCGCATCGGCGAAAACCCCCTTTTTTGGGGCTTAGCGGTAGCCATTCTCTTCGTAACCATCAGCATCGCCATTGTGTCTCTATTCTTTTATTTTTCAAACATTTCAGAAATATATCTTAAGCCAGCGGGATCATTTTTTTACCTGGCAGGTGCCTTCCTGGGTGGATTTTTTGCTGCAAAAAAAGCTGGGAGAAGAGGGCTTGTCTATGGGATAGAAGTCGGCGTTTGTTATTATGTGTTTTTTATGATTATCTCTTTCCTCCTCTCTCCGGGCTCTTTATCAGTAACTGCTCTTGCATTAAAAGGTATTTACACTATTTTAGTATCCACCGCAGGCGGAGTCTGTGGCCTCGCCTTTGCCTGATCATTTTTTCAAAAAGCAGCCTTTGAAAGAAGGCCGCTTTTTTCTACTTAATAATCTTCTTCAGGATATTCCTCAAAAAACGGGGTAACTTAATATAATAAACCTTCAAGATTATCACCTCGCGTTAATAACTTTAATTCATTATATTCAATGAATAAGTGCAAGGTGCCTTTGTGATGAAAAAACACAGCAAACCTTCTTTTCCTACAATTGGTCCGCCACTTTCTTTAACTCATAAACTATCATTCCTCCTACCACCGCGTAATCTTCAGTAGGGAGATAATTTGGTGCTGATGCATCAAAAAGAATATTTCCTGAGGGAGGAAATTCATCATCACCAAGCCAAATAACGTAAGTAATAGGAACCATTGGGAATACATTAAGTTTAACACTTGCATCCCCTTTATCCCCTTTTTCTCCACCAAGCGCAAGACCAGCCTTGATAAACTTTTCAGGTTGATCGCCGAAATATTTTAACAACGGTCGGATTGCTCTGTTATAAAAAGGATTGACATAAATTTGTCCTGAGGGGAGTTCTTTAAAAGAAATCAATTGATGTTTCAGGGGAACACCCTCAGCGGAATTCAAATAGTGTAGTATCAATATCTGCTCATCAAGTGAAATTTCTTTGCCCTGCTGATAAACCTCACCTGAAGGAAAACGTACCCGGTACTCCTCATTTAGGAATGGAACAAGGAACTCGCCCTCTTGATCCAGATATTTAACCCCAGCACGGAATGCAATATTTTGCGGCTCATATTTAGCAAACTCTTTCTGTGCCATTTCCAGGGTAACATCTCTGTTGAGATATGTCTTATTTTTAAATTCTTTTAGATGTGCCACATCCATCCCTCCTTTTACTTCTCATTATACCAAAAACCTGGTCAAGAAGGGCAGACATTGACAATTTAAAGTTCTCCAGATAAAATTATAATAAATAATGCGCCCGTAGCTCAGAGGATAGAGCACTGGCCTCCGGAGCCAGGTGCGCAGGTTCAATTCCTGCCGGGCGCACCATATTATTTCTGCATTAAGAAGACAATCCCGCACTTTTAGTTTGACGTTCAGGGTTCCAACCGAAAAGAGCACAAATAGCCAGTACTATACGAACTAATTTGTTCTGTAACTTCTTTTCTAAAATGCTGTTTTGTAGTGTAATTTTTTCAATCTTTTTTTGAAGAGAAATATTTGTCGTATTCAACATATCCAATTCCAGCTCTAAATTATCATTGATTCGTTTGAGTTCCTGGTGTGCATTTCTTACATTGTTCATCTCGTCGGTAAGCCGCAATACCTCTTGGTGTTTAGCTTTGACCTCTTTACGTAAACTTTCTAACGCCCTATTGAACTTTTTTTCCATATCGATCTTAGCAGGTTCAAGCTGATTTAAATCCTGGTTGAGCTTGCGAACTTTATCTTCTAAAAGAATTATACTTTCCTGCAATTGACTATTTGAGCGCTGAAGATCCCTGTTTTCTTTGTTTAGGATAATATTTTCCTGGGTGCGTGCTTTTAATTGTCCTGTAAGATTTTTAATATCCTCCTCTGCTTGTGAGTAATTATCTTGAATACTAGCAATTTCCTTTCCGTATTCCTCTATTTTCTCTAGATATTGTCTTCGCTCACCCTCCAATTGGTGTAAATTTGCTTCCATGGTTTTTATTATTATTTGCAACTCATGCATTTTCTTTTCTTTCTCTTCAAGTGCCCTCACATATTCATCATTTTGCTTGCTTACTGTATTTATTACCCTGTTTCTTTCCGCAAGTTCTGTTTCAAGATTGCGTATCTTATCATGTAGAGTTCTATTCATCCTAATTTCCTCTTCATCACTTAAATCCCCATCACTCAAATCCCAATAAATCTCCTCATCCTGTTTACCACGCAAAAACCCATCATTCAAAGAATTGAGTATTTTGCGTTCCGATTTTGTCTTGGCCACTAGCTTATACCCCCTTTTTACCATATATTAGATAGATACATTCGCTAGCAGCCATTTGTTATCCTTCGGGAGAACTGGTAATTATTGTCGTTTATGTTGTTATATAATTTTTTACAAAAATAAAATTCAGAGATTTTGAGATCTCTGAATAAGAAAATAGAACATATTGAGCACAGTTTCGACACCCTATCCTCTAACCGATGGGTTTTTTAGGTTTATTATGTTCTACAGCATCATACTGCAACTTGTATTGGCATAGTTCACAAAAATAGGTAGATTTAGGGTTTTTCTCTATGCGCTCGAAGTCCTTATGTACATCTGTTATAATCTCTTTCTTACCACAAAGAGCACAGCGTACTTCCAAGGCATTTCTCCTCTTTAGCGGCGGGAAGCCAATTCTTTTAAAACCTTCTCTAAACTGATAATGAAACGTTTATTTTGCTCTGGTGTTCCCACTGTTACCCTAATATAGTTTGGATAATCAAATATATCCCCTGTCCGGATAATTACTCCTTCTTTCAGCAGAGCAGTAAAAACTTTCCTCGAATCTGTATTTACATTTACAAAAATAAAATTTGTTTCCGATGGGACATAATCTAAACCAAGCCTTTTAAACTCTTGGTATAAATAATCTTTCCCATCAATGATCATTTCTTTGCTTTGACGTACATGTGTCTGATCCCGAAGGGCTGCTACAGCCGCTTCCTGTGCCATCATATTACCATTCAATGGCTCTCTCACACGGTTAATTAATGATATTATATCAGGATTAGCAATACCATAACCGATACGCAGACCAGCTAAACCATAGATCTTCGAAAAAGTACGCAATACAATTACTCTTTTGTTTTTGATTAATTCTACTGCACTGGAGTAATGCAAATCATCTACATATTCATAATATGCCTCATCAACAATAACTAATATATCAGACGGAATTTTATCTAAAAACTCCAGCATTTCTTCTTTATCAACTATGGTTCCTGTTGGATTATTTGGGTTACAAATAAAAATAAGTTTTGTTTTTTCCCCTACACTTTCAGCCATCTTTTTAAGATCGTGTTGGTAATGTTCGTTTAATGGTATAGCATTAATGTTTGCTCCCATTAGCTTGCTGGCAAATATATATTCCGAAAAGGATGGCCAGGGGTAGATCACTTCGTCCCCAGGGTTAAGAAAAGTTTCTCCAATCAATTTAATCAGTTCATCTGTGCCATTTCCAAATATGAAATGATCTTCAGTTAAATTTAACAAAGAAACCATTTCCTTCTTTAAATAGTAACAATTACTATCCGGATAATTAAAAACACGAGGAGCCGCTGCTTTTAGCGCTTCAATAACAGTGGGAGAAGGTCCCAGCGGATTTTCATTGGAGGCTAGCTTAATTACCCCTGTTATCCCAAACTCCCGCTCCACCTCTTCAATAGGTTTGCCAGGAACATAGGGATCTAATGTCAAGATGGCTGGACGTGCTAATTCCTCAACTTTTTTGATCAACTTTTTACCTCCTTCTCTAATCAATTTTACTTTTCGCCGTAACCACTCTTGTTTCCTGCCTATTTACATTTATTCATTCGGTTTTTTGCGATTATTTCCTGCATAAAACGAGGCAATACAAAACAGGCTTTGTGCAATTCACCTGTATAAAACAGTGTCTTTATCGAACTATCATGCCGATAGTCTCGTAAGGGATCATAACGTTTTGAACCTATAGTAAAGCTCCAGTAACCACTTATATAACTAGGAACACAGGTGATATAAACATTTGTTAAGGGGAAACAAGCATTTATTCGTTTTTGTATTTCTTGAAAAATATGCCTGCTAAAGCTGAAACATGGTGATTCAGTATGAGATACAAAAAGGCCATCATCCTTTAAACAGTGGTAAACGTTTTTATAAAAATCCCTGCTGTATAGGTCCATAGCAGGCCCCTCAGGAAAGGGATCAGTAGAATCGATAATAATAACATCATATTTACTTTTTTGCTTTTGTACATATTCAACCCCATTTGTAATAATAACATTTACTTTTGGATCATCAAAAGAGCAACTGAGTTCTGGTAGATATTTTCTGCAAGCAGCAATCACACACTCATCAATATCAACCAGATCGATAGATTCCACACTCTTATGTTTTAAAACCTCTCGGGCTGTTCCACCATCTCCCCCTCCGATGATTAAAACCCTACGCGGGTCAGCGTGGGTAAATAATGGAACATGAGCAATCATCTCATGATAATAAAATTCATCATTAATTGTAGTCTGTAAAATATTATCTAGTACAAGGGCGCGCCCGAATTCCTCGGTTTCGATAATCGATAGGTTCTGGTACGGAGTTTTTTCTGTGTAGATGATGTCATTAATACCCCAGGTAACACTGTATGCAGGGCTGTGTTCTTCTACCATAAAAAATGACAACTTCATGCCTCCTTAAATCAATAATTTTTGTTTTCCACAGATTTTTGATACCTGATATCTTGGTCCACTGTCAGACGGTAAACCCTACACATTTGGACGATTCTAGATGTTGTTCTTTTTCCCAAAAATTTTTCGATTTCAGAGAGATCCAAATTAGTTGTAATCACCACAGGAAGATGATAGTTCATCCGGTAATTAAGGAGAGAATATAATTTATTGCATGTCCAAGGCGTATAATTATGGACACCCAAATCATCCAATACTAGAACATCTACCTGGCGTGCTCCTTTAATTAATGTAGTTTCATCCTCTTCTGCTGTTCCTTTATTGTATGTAGATCTAATGGCATCAAGGAAATCAGGCACTACAAGGAATAAAACCTGGACACCCTCTTTCAGCAAAAAATTTGTAATCGCTCCTGCAATAAAAGTCTTTCCGGCTCCCACATCACCAGTTATTAAAAGACCAGGTATGTCAGGGTTTTTCAAGTAATCCTTGGCGAATTGCTGGGCATCTGCGAGAACCTTAGCTGCCCTTTCGCGATGTTCCCCCTGATAATATTTGAGTTGAAAACCCTCAAAACTATAATTTTTTATTTCTGGGGTAATATTTGCATACTCGTAAATGCGTTCCATATGCAACTGCTT
>JBASML010000134.1:0-1713 GCA_049656845.1 Syntrophaceticus sp. | reverse complement strand
TACATCCTGGGTGAAAACCCTGTGCTCGCGGATCCCAACAGTGAACGGGTCCAGTCAGCACTCACAAACCTGGAATTCCTGGTAGTTCATGACCTTTTCCTAACAGAAACCGCCGCTTTGGCAGATGTGGTTTTACCTGCTGCTAGTTTTGCAGAAACCGATGGCACCTTCACAAACAACAAGCGCCGCGTCCAGAGGGTGCGCAAGGCCATCGAGCCGATTCCAGGCAAGGCCAACTGGCAGACCATCATCGCCCTGAGCGCAAAGATGGGTTATCAGATGGACTACCCGCATCCCGAGCGGATCTTTGATGAAATGGTCTCATTAACACCCTTGTTCGCTCATTTCAGCTACAAAGAGATCGACAAACAGGGTATGGAATGGCCATAAGGTGCCGCTATTAAGATGTGCCCCTATGGTGAGATTCTGACCAGGTGACGACCAAATGGTGACAGGCCCCCTCAGTGAATTTGCTGAAATCTACTGGTGCCAGATACCTAGATAAAGTAGAAAGCGGATCAGACGAAATTGAATCAAAGATAATCAAAGATCTGGATCAAGTAAAACCGTCCGATCCAGCACGACATATAACGGGTGGGGCTGAAACCCCACCCGTTATTCAATCCCTGGTGACAATCACCTCAAAGGGCAAATACCCAGGAGAAAATCCCATTTTTGTAAAGTGGATCAGGAAAGCTGCCCTTCTGTTCCACTATATGTTTGTTTGAGTTGTTTTGCTATTTCCACAGCAATAAGTGGTACCAGGCTGAAGATAAGGACTACTGCCCAATCAGTGGGCTGCAGCATTACTGTGTCAAAAAAGCCTCTCAGGAAGGGAACGAAGAGCACCACTGCCTGCAGTGAAACAGAAGCTAAAAAAGCATAAACCAGGCTGCGGTTGGAGCTCACGCCTATCTCAAAAAGCGACTTACTCATACTGCGGGCATTAAAGGAATGCACCAGCTGCAGTAAGGCCATAGTCGCAAACGCCATAGTACGGGCCTCTGGCAAAGTACGCCCCCATAAAAGTGCGAAATAATAGACAATTAAAGCTGTCAGCCCGAGCAATACCCCCTGCCACAAAACGTTGACCCCCATACCTTCCGCAAATACACCTTCATTGGGCTTTCTAGGAGGCTGATCCATAATTCCTTTTTCCGGTGGTTCAACACCCAGGGCTAAGGCTGGCAATCCATCTGTGACCAGGTTCAGCCAGAGGATTTGGATAGCAGTTAAAGGACTGCCCAGCCCTAGTAAGATAGATGTTAAGATGGCAACGATTTCCCCGATATTGCATGATAATAAATAATGGATGGATTTGCGGATATTATTGTAAATGGTGCGCCCCTCTTTAACAGCACCGACTATTGTAGCGTAATTGTCATCCATCAGCACCATATCTGAAGCCTCTTTAGCCACTTCTGTACCGGTTATCCCCATGGATATCCCAATATCTGCATGTTTCAAGGCTGGGGCATCATTAACCCCATCCCCGGTCATAGCCACAATATGATTATGTGATTTCAAGGCCTTGACAATGCGCAGTTTATCCTGTGGGGATACCCTGGCGAAAACAGTGGTGTTGGTTACAGCCTGCTGCAATTCTTCTTCATTCATCTTCTGCAGCTGCTCCCCGGTTAGAATATGATCCCCTTCTCGCCAAATATCCAACTCCTTAGCAATTGCCACTGCCGTATCTGGGTGGTCTCCAGT
>JBASML010000133.1:0-4030 GCA_049656845.1 Syntrophaceticus sp. | reverse complement strand
GCATAATGCTGAAATACTATCCAGTGTTATTGCCAGTCAGATGTTGAAACCTGGGGCACCTGTAATCATGTCTCCAAGGGTTACATTTATGGATATGAAGACAGGCCTCGGGCTCTGGGCGATGCCAGAAATGGGATTAGCTGCAGCAGCTTCTGCACAGCTGGCCAGGTATTACAAAATTCCGTCAACTGTTACAGGTTACTCTGGTGCATCTAAAGTGGCTGATATGCAGAGCGGTTATGAACACCTCTATAATGCACTGCTGCCTGCATTGATTGGGGTAGACATTCTTGCAGCAACCGGTTCACTGGACAACTGTCTCATTTCTTGCTATGCCATGCTTGTGATGGATGATGAGCTTTCCTCTGTAATCATGAGAACACTTGAGGGAAGTGAAGTAAATGAAGATACATTAGCAATAGATGTAATTGAGGAGGTCGTCGAAACCAATGAATCTTTCTTAGGGCATAAGCATACACGCAAACATCTGCGAGCCGGAGCATTTTGGACACCTCCCATCGGTGACAGGTCAACCTACGATAACTGGGCTATTAATAAGATGAAGGTAGAAGATAAAGCAAGACAACAAGCTAAAGAGCTGCTTGCCACACATCAAGTAGTGCCAATAGAACCTGACGCGGACGCAGAGATTGATGAGATATTGAAAAAAGCGCTCAAAGAGTCAACCAATTAATTACCACCGAATATTTCACCAAAATATGTGAGTCCTAACTTTTCAGGAAGGCCCCACTGCCTATATCCTAGATCTGTGGGGCCTTAAAATTATGGTAATTGATTTGCCTTGCTCCTTGTTTATACACAATTAAAAATAGGTGAAGGTAGAGCAATAATTAGGGAGTAATTCTTTGTAACTGATTTGTAAGTTGAAGGTGTTTAATGTTAACGGTGCCAGGCTTGCCTTATTGCTTTTTCAGGTCGGATTCGGAAATTATTGCGGTCCTTTTCCCAAGTAACAGGACAATCTATTCTACCGACCTCTGTCTTCCGGTTTCTGACTCTTATTCCCACTTTCAATCCCCGGTTTCTCACATCTATTTCCGCCAGACTTGCTTTTTTGCTTTAAGTAGAGGTATTGCCTGTTTGATTGTGATTGCCATTGGTCTTTTGTAGTTGCTGGGGGATCTTCTTCCCACTTCCAACATCTCGTTTCCCACATCTTCCTCACCAGTTTTTTGCTTTATTTAAATCAGCGTTATCATTTTTTTATTGCAATGGTGCCTGCCACCAAAAGGCTGAATCCGTATATAGGTTACACGGTGAGGGTGCCTGTCACTATTTATGCAGCCACCATCTACACACACGGTAAGGATGCCTGTTACCACCTTCTCATAAGTGTGTTTGCAGGAATTTGTTAGCCTATAGCGAATTTTGTATGTATTTACATCTAACAGCAAGAATGCCAATGGTAAAGGTACGCGGGTAATGGTGCCTGTCATCAAAAGGATGTGAGCGATTGCGCCAAAACTTTATCGCGCGGATTGCTTACCCTGATTGATCCCTTGCCCCGGTTATTTGCAGGGCAGGAATACGGCGATTTTTGATGTGTCAGCACCAATGACATTGAACGGCTGTTTTGCCCAAAACTGCTGTTTTCTGAACCCCGTTCTTCATTGACAGCAGGGAGTTTGTTAAGAGAGCCTGTTACGGTTTTACCAAAACTACTGTTTTACAGAACTGGCTGCCACTGGTTGGCAGGGGTCATTTCTATATTTTCTCTGTGGTTTCTCTGTGGATGGTAGATGGCACTTACTCCAGGTGTGCCACAGCGCAGCAGCCAGGACTGTATCATCTCTGTGGGTGGTAGAGGATAGAGGACTCACCAAGGCTATCTCGCAGGTTTGTTTCATCCCCCATCTCTGTGGGTGGTAAAGGGTAGAGGACGGCAAAGTGTCTGACAGCGTAATTCCCCAAAAGGGAGTTGTTTGTTTTGCAAGAAAAGCAGCAAAGCAAATTTAGCCTCAATTATTATCTAGGGAGTCTTTTCTTAACCCTGATCGGGACACTGCTCTTTTTGGTAAATGCCAGGGGGTTAAGCGAGGTTGATGGGCTCTTGCTGATCAGCATCCTGCTGATGGTAGCTCCGCTGTTAGTTTATATTTTTTATGAAAAGTGTTCGTTGAGCAGGAGGCAGGCGCTTATACTATTATTGGTTCCCTTGTTTGCTTTGCAGTACATCTTTTACCTGCAAGCCGGTGTACCTGTGGGGTTTACTGACCCTCACCACCATATTTTCACCTGCTGGAACCTGTTTACTGATGCAGGCAAGAGCTTATTTGAGACTGTCCAGACGTTTTCACTGAATTTTGTGGGTTTGTCTATATTGTTTCGCTTTCTATCCCTGGTCAGCAGTTTAGACATTGTGACACTTGCCGGAATCATCCCTCCCTTTTTGAATATCCTAGTCATCATTGCTGTTTATTTAGTTGTCAACAGGCTGCATGCACACCGCACAGGGCTTTTGGCAGCCACACTTTACGGATGGGAAAATATGGTGCACCTTCTCGGGCAGGAGTTACGCACTCAGACCATGGGCGTGTTTCTTCTCTTTTTAATAACAGCCCTGCTGCTGATGTTAAACAGGAAAACGGCGCGTTCTGGGGTCTTTGCAGCTGTAATTCTAGTGGCAGGCCTTGTGACCACATCTTTTGTTTGTAATTTCTATGCCCTCCTTGTTTTTACCGGAGCGGTGTGTGCGGTATTTATCTGGTTTTTATTAAAAAGAGACTTGGATTGGCTTGTCATTAATTCTATATCCATTGGTCTGTATATCGCTTTTATGGTTTTTTGTGCGGTCTACCTGTTGTATATTAGTGAGGGTTTCGGGCCGTTGCTTGCACAGTTTAGCCACATACTTTTTAATGCAGTTGGCCAGGCCATGGCACCTGAATTAGGGGGAATTATCACCAAATCCATTTTGCTGATTTTCCTGGGTGTCATTGCGGTGATTGGCTTTTCCCTGCTTTATGTGATCATCGAAAGAGTGACTAAATGGCGAGGGTCGGTTTGCTTTTGCCTCACAGCGGGGCTGCTGTGCCTCTTGTCACTGGGTTTTTTGCACTATACCGGCCAACCGTTTGTGGAGGTTGCTGCCAAGTCTCAATATTATCTAGGGGGTATGATCTCTTTAGCTCAGGCTCAAGCACATGAGTATGCCAGGATTTATAGTCCTTTTGTAGAAAAAGCCACTTACTTGATTTGGGCTTTGCTTGTGGTTCCTTATGTTTGCTATTTCTTTGTTGTTATCAAAAACAAAGACAAAAATGTAAAACCACTGCTCTTTTTTGCGGCTTATTCTGTTTTACTGGTGTTCTGCCTTGTCAACAGGTTAAACAGCCCTCTGAACCCGGGCAGGCCCTATGTTGCGGTGTTAATCCTGCTGGTTGCAGCAATGGCGTATTTTTTATACAATATACCGAGTTCAATAAGAATCCGGCCTGTGCGAGCTATAATGAAAATAACAGCGGTTTCATTGATTTTTTGTTTCATATTTGCCAATGTTGTGAAAAAGCCTGATTATATAATAGGAAACAAGACACCTTTTCAAAGTGTTCCTGGGGATGAGGATTTGGTTCCTTACTGGCATAAGGATGAAGGCCAGTATATGGCGAGCGACTTCCTGGCAGCAACTGCTTCCGGTAGGAATGTTTTCGCCTGTATGACAATGCAGCGTTATCCATTTTTAATTAGTACTTATGAAAATGATCTGACTCCTCTTTACGGCATTGGGGTGCAGGCAGAAAATCTCAAATATCATAAGGGGAGTTTGATTCTTTTGGAAGATAAGATTTATGGTGAAACATTTTACAAACGAGATGAGTTGCCTAAAACTGAGACTCTCGATCAGGAAGTTCAAATAGCTAAAATTTATAATAATGATGATTATTTACTGTACGAAGTGAAAGAGTAAGAGGCCAGGCTATCTTTTTCCATCAAACTCCCGGTTTCTGGCATCTATTTTCCGCCAGATTGCTTTAGCCAGATCAGTAAAAGGAACAGAGATGGTTATAGT
>JBASML010000132.1:0-1768 GCA_049656845.1 Syntrophaceticus sp. | reverse complement strand
CATCAGAGCAGCACCTGCACGGTAGGCTGCGGCCATCCCATCCCCTGTAGCCACAGCTGGGTTTGTGGTGTTTTTATAAAGCTGCCCAGCACCTCCTGTGGCTAAAATGACAGCACGCCCCATATATGTAGTAAATTCCCCAGACAAGCTATCCATAAACAAAGCCCCCCTACACCTGCCCGAACGGGGATCCCGCAATAAATCCACAAAAAAACAATCTTCCTGTAAGGTAATGCGCTGATCAGCATAGCATTCTTCAATCATCTTTCTGGCGATCTCCCACCCTGTCGCATCACTGGCATGGAGAATCCTCCTTTTACTATGAGCGCCCTCCTGACCGAGCACCCAGGAACTCCCCTCCCGGTCAAAACGTACACCCAGGTCAACCAGTTCCATGACCCTGGCAGGGCCTTCGGTAACCAGGATCTCTACAACATCGGGATCACAAAAGCCAGCACCAGCCTTCAGGGTATCCTCCAAATGCAAAAAAGGGGAGTCATGGGCATCGATAGCAGCAGCAATCCCCCCCTGGGCCTTTTCCGTGTTGCTGTCCTGTGCCTGCTCCTTCGTAACTAATAGTACAGAACCATACTCTTTTGCCTTATAAGCTGCCATTAGGCCAGCAATTCCACTCCCAATAATCAAAAAATCTGCTTTATAGGAGGGCAAATTAGATCCATCCCTTTCTTCAAGCAAATAACAGGGTAACAGCAGACTGTTGAATGACCATTTTTATGCCTTTCACGATGCAGCTCGGTCGTTCCTGTTTCTTGATAATAATATTGTATTATCCCATACCGGAAACCAAGATACAGGCTGTCTCGCAGATACCTCAATATCATTTATAGATTTTCTGCCCCGCTTGCTTAGGCAAGAACATTATGGTTTTTTTGTAGCAAGAATACAATTACTTTCACTATATTATACAATTATACACTATCTCCCCTTCCTTGATCCGCGATGGCCCGCAGGGTTTTATAAATTAACAGAGAATATTTGTTAATAACCTATTGTTTTTTTCATTAAATTATAGGAAGGAGATTTGAGATGAAAATCGATACTCATGTGCACATTTTATCACCTGATTTTATTAAAGATATCAAAAAAAATATCGATCGGGACGCCCATTTTAAACTGCTGCATGACAACCCAAAGGCTAAATTCGCCACTGCGGAGGATATATTAGAAAACATGGAGAAAACCGGGATCGACAAATCTGTCATCTTCGGTTTTTCCTGTCTTGATCCGGGGATGGCCCGGGAGGCCAATGACTACATCATTGACACTGTAAAGCGCTATCCTGACCGCTTTATCGGGTTTGCCATCGTTCCCCCAATGGATGCAGGGATGGAAAAAGAGCTAATTCGCTGCCGTGAGGCTGGCCTCAAGGGTGTAGGGGAGGTAATTCCCGCATCTGTACACATCGATATCTCCGACCAGGATCAGGTGGGAGCCTTTACAGCAGTATGTCGGGAACTAGACATGCCTATTTTGATGCACACCAATGAACTGGTCGGACACTACTACCCAGGCAAAGGAAAGATGGGGCCTGAGGAAGCCTATCATTTTGCCGTCAATAACCCAGATAACAAAATTATCTTTGCCCATTGGGGTGGCGGGCTCTTCTGTTATGAGTTAATGCCTGAGGTTAAGGATTCTCTACAGCATGTCTACTATGACACCGCGGCATCACCATTTCTTTTCTATCCAACAGTTTATGAAACAGCACGCCTGGCAGGGGTACTGCCCAAGGTGCTGCTGGGCAGTG
>JBASML010000131.1:0-2832 GCA_049656845.1 Syntrophaceticus sp. | reverse complement strand
TTAATGTTCTTTATAGGAGAAAGGACGGTAACTACGGGCTTATTGAACCAGAGGTATAAGCGGCGCTCTGCAACTTAATAACTTATAAGCTTTTAGAAGTTAAGTGGGGACCCAGTATATGGGTCCCTTTTCGGTTACCTAAGTGTGTTGTCAGGTGAAGGAAGAGGTGTTAAAATGAAAGCGGTTGGGAGAAAGAGGGTGTAATTGAGGATGTTAAGTTCTCTAAAAAACCTGTTTGATGATAATGCAAGGGATATTAAACGCTTACAAAAAACTGTAGATATAATTAATGACCTTGAGCCGGAGATCAAGGTCTTATCTGATGAGGGACTCCGGGCGAAGACAGGTGAGTTCAAGGAACGTTTTGCCCAGGGTGAAACCCTTGATGACCTCCTTCCTGAAGCCTTTGCAGTTGCTCGGGAGGCATCATGGAGAGTATTAGGTATGCGCCCTTTTGATGTGCAGTTGATGGGTGGTATAGTCTTGCACCAGGGGAGAATCGCGGAGATGAAAACTGGTGAAGGGAAGACACTGGTAGCCACTATGCCTGCCTACCTTAATGCTCTGTCCGGGCAAGGGGTGCATATTATCACTGTCAACGATTACCTGGCACACCGTGATAGTGAGTGGATGGGAGGAATTTACCGTTTCTTGGGCCTGGAGGTCGGTTTGATTGTCCATGGCTTGGATACAGAGGAGCGCAGAAGAGCTTATCAAGCTGATGTAATATACGGAACCAACAATGAATTTGGTTTTGACTATCTGCGGGATAATATGGCTATGCATGAATCTGAGATGGTGCAGCGCGTTCTCAATTATGCTATTGTTGATGAGGTGGACAGCATCTTGATTGATGAGGCGCGTACCCCATTGATCATCTCAGGACAGGCAGATAAGCCTACGGACCTTTACTACAAAATTGCGCGGGTGATACCAAAGCTCAAAAAAGAAACCGATTACCAGGTGGATGAAAAACTGCATACGGTTGCTTTGACTGAAGAGGGCACCAGGAGGGTAGAGGAGCTGCTGGGTATTCAAAACCTTTCCGATGAAAATAATTTGGAGTTGGCTCATCACGTTTACCAGGGATTGCGTGCCCATGCATTGATGAAGCGTGACCGTGACTATGTGGTGAAAGATGGGCAGGTAGTCATTGTGGATGAATTTACCGGGCGTCTTATGTTTGGCCGGCGCTTCAGTGAGGGGCTGCACCAAGCCATTGAAGCCAAGGAAGGCGTGCGTATTGAACGAGAGTCCCAGACCCTAGCCACGATCACTTTTCAGAACTACTTCCGTATGTATCATAAGCTGGCTGGTATGACTGGAACCGCGGCTACAGAGGAAGAGGAGTTTCGCAAGATATATGGTTTGGATGTGGTTGTGATTCCCACCCATAAGCCTATGATACGTCATGATTTCCCGGATGCCATTTATCGAACTGAACAAGGAAAATTTGCAGCGGTTCTCGAAGAAATAGCGGAGTGTTATGAGCGCGGCCAACCAGTTTTGGTAGGTACCATTTCCATTGAGAAATCTGAGATTTTGAGTAAGCTCTTAAAGAAACAGGGGATACCCCATCAGGTGTTGAATGCCAAGTACCATGAACAGGAGGCGAAAATTATCGCCCAGGCAGGTAGGCTTGGGATGGTGACCATTGCCACTAACATGGCCGGGCGTGGAACTGACATTATTCTAGGGGGAAATCCTGAGTATCTGGCCAAAGAGGAGCTGCTGCGTCGTGGGGTTGCTCCGGAGGTGGTGGCGGAAGCCTCTGAATATGGCAAGCCCTCATCTGAGGATGTCGTTTCTGTACGTGAAGAATACCGCCAGTTAGTTGCCCAGTTTAAAAAAGAAACAGATGCTGAACATGAAAAGGTGGTTGCCCTGGGAGGCCTGCATATCATAGGTACTGAACGCCATGAGAGCAGGAGGATCGACAACCAGCTGCGCGGCCGTTCCGGGCGCCAGGGTGACCCTGGTTCTTCACGTTTCTATGTTTCCCTGGAAGATGACCTGATGCGTCTTTTCGGTTCAGATAACATTTCTGGTGTGATGGATAAATTGGGGATGTATGACAGTGTTCCTGTAGAACACAATTTGGTTACCCGTTCTATTGAGTCTGCACAAAAGAAGGTAGAGAACCGCAATTTCGAGATGCGTAAACATGTCTTGGAATATGATGATGTGATGAACCAGCAGAGAGAGGTTATTTACAGTCAGCGCCGCCGGGTTCTGATGGGAGAGGATCTGCAGGAATCATTACAGGAAATGATCACCGGGGTTATTGAATCAGCTGTAGAGCGGTATACTGCTGAGGGGAAATATCCGGAGGATTGGGATCTAGAGGGTTTAGTCAAGTTCGGAGAACAAATTTTTCTAAGGGAGGGAGCGGTATCTCCTGCTGAGCTGCAGGAGCTTGGTTCCCGGGAGGAGATCCAGGAGCGCTTGATAGATGAAGCACTGGCTCACTGGCAGGCCAGGGAAGAGGAATTGGGCTCTGAGACGATGCGGGATTTGGAGCGGTTTATTCTGCTGCGTGTTGTTGACAGCAAGTGGATGGATCATCTTGATGCTATGGATCAGCTACGCACAGGCATCGGGCTGAGAGCTTATGGACAAAAGGATCCCCTTGTGGAGTATAAATTTGAAGCTTATAACATGTTTCATGAGATGATCGATGCCATCCAGGAAGATGTTGTTCGCTATCTTTACAAGGTGCGGTTAGTACCACAAGAACAAGCGCGGCAGGTGAAACATATAGCTGAAAATTACGGTGAGGAGTCTCAGCCCGAACCGGTACGGGTTGGGCCTAAGGTGGGGAGAAATGACCCC
>JBASML010000130.1:0-2476 GCA_049656845.1 Syntrophaceticus sp. | reverse complement strand
ACAGGGGGTACGGTTATGGAAATATTTAAGTTTATGGTTCCGGAGATTATCTTTGGAAGGGGCACATTAAGTTTGATCGGAGAGAGTGCGCTTCGCTTAGGAGCGACAAGGGTACTTCTCGTCAGTGATCATGGGGTTGTGGATTCCGGTTGGGTTGACCAAGCTGTCAAACATTTAAAAGACGTTGGTCTAGAGTATCGTGTTTGGTCGGAACCAACTGAAAACCCTAAGGACTTTGAAATTGACCATGGCAAGGAACTGTACCTGGAAGCCGGCTGTGATGCTGTTGTGGGAGTAGGTGGTGGAAGTGCCATTGATGCGGCCAAAGCTGTTGCAGTTCTAGCAACCAACGGGGGTAAGATCCATGATTACGAAGGTGTGGATAAGATCAATAAGCCCCTCCCTCCACTAATCTGTGTGGCTACAACAGCAGGAGCAGCAGCAGAGGTAACACAATTTGTGATTATTGTTGACACAAATAGAAAAGTTAAAATGACCATTGGGTCAAAATCTCTAGTGCCTGATATCGCCATCATTGACCCTATTTTATTGAGCACCAAGAATGCCAGGCTGACCGCAAACACTGGGATCGATGCTCTGACCCATGCCATTGAGGCATATGTTTCAGTTGCGGCTACACCAATCACAGATATCAATGCTCTGAGAGCTATCAGTATGATCACCACATCACTAAGGGCTTCTGTAGCTTCCCGCACTAATATTGAGGCCAAAACGAATATGGCCATGGCTAGTCTGCTGGCAGGGGTTGCCATGTCCAATGCCATCCTGGGCGCGGTTCATGCCATGGCACACCCACTGGGAGGGCTTCTCAACCTACCCCATGGAGAGGTTAATTCTATTCTACTTCCTCATGTGATGCGTTTCAATCTGATTGCCTGTATGGACCGTTATGTTGATATTGCCAAAGCCATGGGCGAGAATGTGGAAGGGCTCAGCAAACGGGATGCTGCTGAAAAGGCAGTTGAAGCCGTAGAGCGCCTATGCTTGGATATTGGTGCCAAAAGAAGTCTCTCGGAAATCGGTCTGCAGGAGGAGTACATCCTAGAACTCAGCAAGGCAGCAGCAGAGGATGTTTGCCTGATTACTAATCCAAGGGATGCAACTGTAGAGGAAATTGCCGAAATCTACAGATCTGCACTTTAATAAGTTAAAGGATTCAATGGGTGTTTTATAGAATGCTTTACGCATCTTCCAGTGTGAGGAGATAGTAAAGGTGACCGAGGATCCCGCTAAAAAGGTTGAGACATTGAGGAAAAAGATCAGAAATCATAAAAGTGTTATTATTGCTTTTTCAGGTGGTGTGGATAGCACATTTCTCCTGATGATTGCAGTTGAGGAACTGGGGAAACAGGCTCTAGCTGTAACATTGGACAACCCACTGATTCCGCGGCGGGAGTTGCAGGATACCCAAGAAATTGCTCACCTCCTAAGGGCCAATCATATGATTATCGCCGCTGACCCACTTAAGTTTCCTGAGGTAAGTGGTAATTCTCCAGAGCGATGTTATTACTGCAAGAGGTATCTTTTTGGTCTACTTTGTCAACTTGCCAGGGAAAAGGGTTATCAGGCTGTTTTGGATGGTACCAATAAGGATGATCAAAGCGACAATAGGCCGGGGATGAGGGCAGCGATGGATTTGGGGGTATACAGCCCCTTTTTGGATGTGGGAATAACAAAAGAGGAAATTCGTCAATTTTCACGCTCAGCAAGACTTCCTACCTGGAATAAACCCGAGGCTGCTTGTCTGGCGAGCAGGATTCCCTATGGTGAAGAAATTACTGTGGGCAAACTGAAGATGATCGAGGAAGCAGAAGACTATTTAAAATCACTGTTCAACGGCCAGGTGAGGGTGCGCTGGCACCGGGGTATGGCCAGGATCGAAACAGCAGTTGATGCCTTTCCAATTATCCTGGAACATCATCAAGTGATATCTGAAAACATCAAGAAACTGGGCTTTTCTTATGTAACCCTTGATCTGATGGGGTATCGAAGGGGCAGCTTAAATGAAATATTATAATTTACCATTTTCATAATGACAAAAAAGGAAATTTTTCATGTATAATTAATTTTGTAAAGCGAAAAATAAAGGACTCCAATTTAGCTCTTCTAAAGCAACAGCTATGAAGGCTAAACGCAGGCTATAATGCTGTAGGGTAGAGGGGAAACCCGAATACCTCCCAACCTTGGAAAGGAGTTGCTCACGGAAAAATAGTGCATGCAATTCAGGTTGGCACTATTTTTTAATTTAGAAATTGAGAAGGAGGAAAAAGATGCAGAACAATGAAAATAGTGAAGTTGATTCCAGAATAAAAGATGCCTTATTAAAGGCTGCTACTGACGGCAAGATTACCTGCCCGGCAGCCATGGAGATAGCGACCTCCCTGGGTGTAGAACCTAAGGTTGTTGGGGATGCCTGCAATAAATTAAAGATCAAACTGTACGGCTGTGCATTAGG
>JBASML010000129.1:0-1500 GCA_049656845.1 Syntrophaceticus sp. | reverse complement strand
ATTATATCACACAGCGATTAGAGAAATACCCCGGTGCTGGACCAGAGCAGGGTTAGCTATGTAGAACCATTGACACCAACCCTTTGATTGGCTGATAAACTTTGCACGAATAAGGGAACTGTTCAAGCCTGGATATAGATTTATCCAATTCATTCAATAAATCCACTGCTGCTTTTGGTGCTTTCAAATGGTCTGCAATATAAGTTGTAATATCAGTTAAATCCTTCCTAGCCAAATGCAGGTATTTTACTTCAGCAAACAGCATCAACCGGTAGTGAGTCCTGCGTCTGAAACACAATGTTCCCGAGCTGGAGAGCTACTTTATGATGGAGGAAGGAAATAATGTTTCCTTATATGATAGGCGAGGATAAAGGAGCTTACAAAACGGCATTCGAATATGCTATTAGATACTTTGCAGCAAAAGATCCACTTAAAATGTCGGAAAACAGTGGAGCAATCTTTGATTCAAAACAATCTATCATACGAATAAAAAGTCTTGGGCAAGTATTTGATATAAAATATCCAGAGGGCGATATAGTTTTCAATGGCTCAAAGTATATGCCTACCTGGAATTGGAGATGGCTTATTCTCCACTATCTTTCCCGAGCAGATAATACTCCCATTATAAATAAATTAATCTCATACCGTGAGTTAGAAAATGGGCATGTTAATTATGCAGCTTTTTTGCGTAAAAGCATTGATCCCCTGGTAAAAAACTTCGCACAGGAACCAGCAGAGCAAATAAAAGCGGCATGTCTTATACTGGATGCTTCCATTGAAGAAGGTGCCGATGTCTGCGCCAAAATACACCTTTTCCCTAGATTTCCCATAACGATTAAGCTGTGGTTGAGTGATGATGAAATAAAAGGTTCTGCTAATATCCTTTTTGATATGAGTGCTAATCATTATCTAGATACAGAAGCCATTAATGAAGCAGGAATTATGGTTTCACATTTTTTAATTAAACAATATGAATTGATGTATAAGAGTTAATAGGAAGAAGTGTAGCATATCTTTATCAGGATATAAGCGCAACCAAAGTTCAGCTGGCAATAAATACGAACTCGGCCAGCGTTCTCATCACATCCGGCCACATCCTGCAATATCCGGCCAGTGAACCGTCACCTCAAAAATTTACCCTGTACAATTTGACTGCTGTTTAATGCAGCCGCAATCATACAGGGAAACCAAATCCTTTGCATCGTTCAGTCTCACCTGAATTATACAATTACCACCTTATTAAAAGGGCAATGGACTGTTTGTCACCCTTAAAAAGCAAGCTTTATGGCAGCCATCACAATCAGGAATACAATTATAATTTTCGTCAGCTTGTTTCTATCCAGCTTTTTGAATGCTTTCAGAGTGGGCAACAGGACCACCATGAAGACTACACTGGAGATGACAGAGTACTCAAGAGTTACCAGGGTGATATTGCCTTTGATGATATGCTGCATTAGAAGCAATCCGCACATGATGAGTATAGTTACCTGAGTATTCGCC
>JBASML010000128.1:0-3046 GCA_049656845.1 Syntrophaceticus sp. | reverse complement strand
GCCAGTGCCTTTTCAGCAGCATGATCGGCGGCAGGAGCGGAAACCGCGGTCGCTGTGCACCGCCCTGCAGACTGCCCTATCACCTTGTAGATGAGAAGGGGCGGGAATTGAGCGGTATTCCGGGTGAGCACCCCTTGAGCCCAAAAGATTTAATGCTTTTGCGGGAGCTTCCAGAGCTGATTAGCGCTGGCATCTCTTCCTTGAAAATAGAGGGACGAATGAAAAGCCCGGAATATGTGGCAACAGTAGTTCGAATTTATCGCCAGGCCCTGGACAGGGCATGGGAGGATCCGCAAAATTATACGGTCAGTTCTCGAGAGATCCATGATCTGGCCCTGGTTTTTAACCGCGGCTTTACAACCGGGTATTTTCACGGCAATCCCGGGCGTGATTTGATCGGATATGCAAAGCCAAACAACCGCGGCCTTTACTTGGGCAGGGTTCTAAAATCTGAGAAAGGTAGAATTGCTTTCAAGACACGCCTTCCTCTGGAAACAGGGGATGAGATTGAATTTTGGACAGGTGATGGCTGCCGTGGCTTAACAGTGCAAAAGATGTATACACCAGGGGGGGAAGTAAAGCAGGTTCCACCACAGAGCCAGGTGGAGATATCTGTTCCCTTTCATGTCCAAAAGGGAGATCGCATCTTTAAAACCCGTGACCAGGGGCTTATCGAACAGGCCAGAGAGACGATCACAGGTATATCCAGGCGAAGAATCCCTCTCTATGTCAGGGCTGTGGCTCGCTTAGGGGAGCCTTTATTGCTGGAGGGAAGGGATGAGGATGGTTTTTTTGCTGCTGTTCGAGGAGAATTTATTGGTGAGAAAGCACTAAAACACCAGTTAACCCCTGAAACAGTCCTGGCACAGGTGGACCGGTTGGGTAATACTCCCTTTATGCTTGCCCATCTGGATGCTAATTTAGAACCGGGGGTGATCTTTCCAGTAAGTGAGATCAATGCGGTGCGGCGCCAGTTGACTGCAGCACTAGAGAATGCCCGCCTAAGCCGCTTTCAGCGCAGTTTGCCTGGGGATCTCCAAGAAAGAGAAAAAGCCTACTGGTCCAGGATGAAAGAGATGGCCGTGTTGCACAAAAAAGAATGGAAGGCGATGCCTCAAGAAAGGCAGCATCCTTATCTTGCTGTAGCAGTAGGGGATTATGGGTGTTTAATGGCAGCAATAGAGGGAGGGGCTGACCTTGTTTATTTCGGTGGTTATTCGCTGCGGGGGAAGGAACAATGGAATGAGCAAAGTATGAGGGCTGGGGTTGAGGAGTGCCGGAAGCGTGGTGTGGGTTCTTTTCTGATCATCCCGCGCATCTGGCATGAGCACCAGGAAAAGTTGGCAATGAAATATTTAAAACAAGCTTGGGCCTTTGCTGCAGATGGAGTGCTAGCCGGGGACCTGGGAGGCTGTTTTCTCTCACTACAGGATGATATAAAGGTTGTTACTGATTTTTCAATACCTGTGTTCAATGATGCAGCAGTAAATACACTGCTGGAGGCTGGTATCAGCCGTTTGACACTGTCCCCTGAGTTGAACCGCCAGCAGCTGCAGCACCTTACCTTTAAAGACACAGGTCTTTTGGAATTAATTGTTCATGGTTCTTTGCCTTTGGTAATCAGCGAACACTGTGTCCTGGGCGCTGTGTCTGGGGGTAAGGGTAAGTGTAATGGCCTCTGCCGGAAGAGGTTTTATCTGAAGGACCGCCTTGGGTATCTTTTTCCCCTGGTCAGTGATCAAAGCTGCCGGATGACCATTTATAATTCGCGGGAACTCTGCCTCATCGAACACCTTGCTGAGATCATCGGATCGGGATATGATATTCTTAGATTAGAACTCCGCCCTTCTTCGGCAGATCATGTCCGTAAAGTAACCAGTATTTATCGCAAGGCAATAGATGCAGTACAGAATGGGGATTGGGGCGCAGAGAAGGCAAAAAGTGTCTGGGATGAACTCTCAGAACTGTCTTTGACGGGTTTGACCCGGGGGCACTATTTACGGGGAGTTGTATGTTAGCAGAGGAGGAGAGGAAGAAGCTTAAATGGATAAGTTTTCCCTCAAAAAATTAGAGTTTCACCGGATAAAAGAGATGCTCGAACGGCATTGCTCTACTTCATTGGGGATGGCTTATGTACAGGATCTAGAGCCATCTACAGAAGCGGAGGAAATTTTAAAGTTTCAGGAAGAAACATCAGAGGCATGCCACGCACTAAGGATGTACCCGGACATAACATTGGAGGGTGTTGATGATGTGGCACCTCTTTTGCGGCGCGCTTTGATCGGAGGGGTTTTGGAGCCAGTTGAACTGCTGAGTATACATAGATTGCTTAAGGCAGCTGGACGGCTGAAAAAAACTTTCGCGCGCCATGAAGTAGAACTGCCGCTTTTGGAAGAGCGTGTCATGGGGCTGCAGGAGTGTTCGCATCTCCAGGAGAAAATCACCTGTTGTATTTCACCGGACGGAGAGATTATGGATAATGCCTCCCCAGAATTGGCCAAATTACGCCAGAAGGTGAGAAGCTTGGAGGTAAGAATCCGAGATCAAATGGATGAAATACTGACTAAACAGGAATGGAACAGGTATTTGCAGGAACCCATCTATACTGTAAGGGGTGACCGCTATGTGGTACCGGTTAAACAGGAGTACCGCAGTCATTTTCCTGGGTTGGTGCATGACCAGTCTGCAAGTGGTGCAACGGTCTTTATGGAACCAATGCCCTTGGTCAGGCTAGGCAATGAACTTGCTGTTGGACGCTCTGCGATGCATCAGGAAGAGCTTAGAGTTTTAGAGGAGTTGTCTGCTCTCACAGCAGCCTGTCATGATGAACTCCAGGAGAATTTAAATCTGCTAGGAGAACTGGATTTTAGCTTTGCAAAGGGGCATTTGAGCAGGGAGCTGCGGGCAAACCCACCAAGGTTCAGCCAGGAGGGCCACTTGGTGATTAAAGGGGGCCGCCATCCTCTACTGAAAGGAGATGTGGTGCCCCTTGATATCCAGCTCGGCCAGGATTTCGACTGCCTGGTGATCACTGGGCCAAATACCG
>JBASML010000127.1:0-4325 GCA_049656845.1 Syntrophaceticus sp. | reverse complement strand
TGTTGATGCGTTCCGCAAGCGGCAAATAGACTGCATTGCCGTCGGGCTGATATTCTTTGCCAGCCACAGGTGTAGAGTGAATAATGCCGTCAAACTCCGGCATGGTTACACTGACAGCGATCTCCATGGAAGTCATGCCTTCGAGGCTGTTTTCCCATTCCTCCCGCGGGCTGAGCAGTGTATAGGCCTGCAACACAGGCACATTTAACTGCTGCAGGGATTTGAGGTCAATCGCCCTTGTACAAGTAAGGGAAAACTTAATCGTGTTAATTAACACATCGATGGTTGGCTTACCCTCATCATAAAAATACAATTGCATCGCTTCAGTCAAACCCGGCGCTTTCACTTCGGGATCTGCAGTACCCTGGGTGAATACCGCGACCGCGTTCATGCCCTGCTCTTCGATTTCCTCCACCAAAGCGGTTTGATACGCCAGATCCCCCCACAACCACTCGTCACGATAAAATACAATCCCCACCGTAGGCCGGTTTGGCTGGCAAAATAAACGGCGGTATTCTGTGATATCTGTAAACGGATGCTCAGCTTTGGGGTGGTAGATGCCGTTCCACAACAACTGTTGGGGCAGCTGATAATCACAAGACTCCCCGCAAAATCTACTGCTCAGCCACAGCCAAAGGTTCTGATAATTTTCAATGCCACCATAGGACAGGTATTTTTGCAGGGTCTCCCGGTCTTCCGGCGTCACTCCGCAGCGCAAATCATCCACCCCCGGATCAGTGATCAACATGATATGCGCAATATTATTGCTTTGTAAAAAATCAGCCGCTTTTTTGAGAAAATCCGTATCAAGGCCGCTGCCCATATAGGTAAAAAAAACAAAATCACTTGCCGCAAATGTATCTTCCCATTTATCACCCCAGGGAATGGCATCACTCAATAACACTACCCGTCCTTCATGCTTCAACCTATTCTCCTGGAGCAAATTTTCTCGCGCCCGTTCCATCATAACTTTCTGGCGTTCCAGATTGGTCAAGAATACTATACGTCCCAATTTAATCCTCCCCATGCAAAATTAGATGATTACATGCGAAATATAATCTTACCAGCGTATCTTATTACCTCCCGCTTATTCAGATGTTATGCGAGCGCACCAACCACTATCCGCTATCCTTTAGATTAGTAGTTCTTGTTCAACAAAACCTCATAATCCACCCATTCCAAAAACTTCTTTTGCCTGGTTTCCAGCGGATCTAAAAGTGATATCTTGATCTCATCACCTGCATCACCGGCAATTAATGTCCGCTTTTTTTCTGGGGACTGGCTATAACTATAGATAGCACTTCCACCTACAGCACCATATTCACCACCCTCTCCCCATTGATTTGTTATCACAAGATGCAGTTGCTGTTCTGTCGACCTGGTATCCCCAAGAAACTGACTTTCTTTATCTGTCCAAAATGCCGGAACACAAAGCAGATCCACACCTCGTTTAGCAAGACTTTCAGTACTTTCCGGAAACATCAAATCATAACCAAGCAGCAGTCCCACCCTGGCATAAGGCAGGTCACAGCTGAAAAATTCGTTTTCTCCAGGCTTGGCCCATTTCTCGTCCAGATCGGTCAGGTGTATTTTGCGATATTTTCCCAACACCCCCTCTGGGCCAATCAAAACCGCTGTATTAAAAAATGAGTTCTGATCTCGTTCTGCCATTCCCCATACTATATACACTTTCTTTTCCCTGGCTTTTTGCACTAATAGATCAACAGTAGTACCGGGAATTTCTTCGGCCACTTGAGCAGCTTCATTCTGATCTGTAATCAAGCCTGTCGTGGAAAGCTCTGGAAATACTACGAGCTTCAAATCCATCTTGCTCTCCTCTGCCATCTCCAGTGATTGATCAATCAAAGAGAGCATTTTTTGACGGTTTTCCCCTGGCTGTAAAGAACAGGGTCGAAACTGAAGAGAAGCAGCAGCAAAGGGTTTTGGTGCAGGGAGCTGCAGTAGTGCAGCAGCATCATAATAGGTATAAGTATCCAAAGCGATATCTGTATAAAACTTTGGACGCCTGGATTCCAGCTGCTGCTGAATTGATGCAGACTCAAATTTGCCATTATGCAGGGGAACAGTCCCATAGCAAATAGCATCTTCTGCAGCCTGAATCTGCTCCTCGATTACCCCCTGGGAACTGATCACATACGATCGGGCCTGGGTGCAGTCCAAACTCTTATCTATTCCTGTCCTGTTGCATGCCAGTAAATAACACCCATTTTCTAACGCCCGTGCCCTCAAGTGTCTTTCCGGGGGATGGCACTGGGGAGGCCAGGTGGTTAAAAACAACAATAACCCTGCTCCCTCTAAAACAGCCATTCGAGAGAGTTTATACCAGTAAACATCAGCACAAATCATCATCCCTATTTTTCCGTATGCGGTATCGCAAACCAATACAGGCAAATTTCCTCTAGCGGACCACAAATTTTCATTAAAGACAGGAACAATTTTGCGGGCGCGCCCTAAAACCTTTCCTTCAGGCCCAATGAAAGCCGCAGCATTATAATAAAGGCCTGTCTTCTCAACATATTCTGGCATTCCCAATGCAATATAAGCTTGATATCGGTGGGCTAGTTCACAAAACTGATCTGTAACAGGACCGGGAATGGTTTCCACCTGTGAGGCAATTTCAGGTTTACTGGAAAACGAGTAACCGGAAATCGCCAGTTCGGGATTGATAATGATTTTTGCCCCATTCCGTGCTGCTTCTTCATTTAAAGCCAACAGGTTTTTCACGTTGTATTCCTTGTCCTTCCAGGTGACAGCAGCATGGATTAAAGCCACCTTAACTTCCTCATCAGCCTTCATTTTTTGCATAATATCTCCCCCCGGACTATGTTGGGTTTTTGCAATTAGTCAAATAAATCACTAACTTCTTTCAATTTATCTTGCCATTCCTTTATATCTGCATCTGTCATCACATCAATGCTTCCTGCCTGAATCTCCCCCTTTACATCACCCAACCGCTCCTCTATCTCCCCCTCCAACTCCAGGTAGTTCAACTTCAATACATTGGCTGCAATATAGCGTAAAGCGTTGGTCATATTTTTTATCCCGCCATAAAAGAAGTAGCGGTTTATTTCCTGAATACTTGCCAGATCAATATTGTAGATGCCGGCTTCAATCACTTCAGTGCCAATGGGTATGAGTCTCTCAATATGCTCCTCAACAGTCCCTCAAAGGCATTCCAGCATATGTTCATCTTTCATGTTGCTTGACTATGAACTGTTTCATCATGAGATCTATCACGGGATCTATTATCAGGAACATTATCATCGCTAATTAATAAACCCCGCCTTGCTGCAGCGGGGTACATCCTCTCCTATCCGCGTAGGCAAATTGACGATTAAAGCAGGGCAGGTCTCCTGGCTCTGGTTCAACTCTGCCTTACGCCTTCCCATCCCAACACACTTGCTGGAACAGTGGCATTTTGTAAAAGGCAGATCCCCAACACAGTGGCGGGACCGCGCCGGATTTGCACCGGACTTCCCTTTTTCAGCCTCCCGTTCGAAAGCGGGAGGCAATACCCTGTTTTGTTATTCAATTGGTAAACACTGAACTGCACCGGCGGCTCGCACTGACGCCAGCCCTTACTCACCCTCAAAAGCCGCGTCCGATTGGCTTAATGACAGTTGCAATTACTGCTCGTTTGGCTTTACTCCACCCGATAAGTCACCCACATCCCTAGAGCAAATAAAACTACTGCATATGCCGCCAGAACCAGCAAGGAAACCAGAGGGAATCCTGTGTTCATGGCTATGGCTCTCAGGGAAACAGCAGAATGGGTAAGGGGCAATATTTTTACAAAATATGCGATTATTGTAGGATATTTTTCTACTTTGAAAAATGTCCCACATAAAAATGTCATGGGAAGGATGACAAAGGTTGAAAAACGTGACATACCTTCATGAGAGTTAACCACCATCGCTGCCACCAATCCCAAGCTGGCAAACAAAAAACACGTCAGAAGCAGAGAAACAAAGAACCATCCATTAAGATGCAAGTTTGCTCCAAAAAAATATGAAAAGATAATAATGAGCACCGAAGAAAACAAGCCGCGGAAACAGCCGCTGAAAATGTTCCCCAGCACCACTGAGGCAACACTGATCGGAGCCGCCAAGAATTCCTCAAGTGTTTTATGATAGAGGCGGCTGACATTAAGGGAAGTGCCTGTGGCATTGTAGCTGGCATTCATGGCACTTAAAGCAACAAGACCCGGTACCACAAAATCCAGGTAGCTTGTGCTGCCGAATTGGATATTCCTCCCCAAACCCCAGCCAAAAGACACCAGGTAAAGCAGGGGGCTGACCATACTC
>JBASML010000126.1:0-5691 GCA_049656845.1 Syntrophaceticus sp. | reverse complement strand
GGGTAACCCTGATGGGATCCAGTCTGCCAGTGCACAAAAATGGGGTAAATATGATGTCAGCAATCTGGACGGCCTGAATGCCCCTGACTTTTATTCCACCCATGGTGGATATGATACCGCTTATGCTAATGAGAACCCGAACAGGGTTGCCCCCCTTGATATTCTCAAGGAGTTTGAAAAGGAAGGGGTTATTGGGAAGGTCTATGACTGGTTCTTTACTACAACAGGAACCGGGACATCGGTCAGTAATGCCAAAAAGTTTGGCACCGAAATTGGAAAGATTCTAAAAGACGCGGGGGTCGATGGGGTTATCCTCACCTCCACATGAGGGACCTGTACTCGTTGCGGTGCAACGATGGTCAAAGAAATCGAAAGATACGGTATCCCCATTGTTCATATGGCTACAATTACTACAATCTCCGAGTCTGTTGGTGCAAATAGGATCGTTCCTACTGTTGCTATCCCGCACCCGGTGGGCAATCCCCAGCTCAACCCCGAGGATGAGCATGCATTAAGGAAAGAGCTGGTTAGAAAAGCGCTGAATGCGCTGTCCACTGAAATTACAGAGATTACACACTTCGAATAACCCTTACAGTAGTCTTAGAGGGCAGATCTTTTGCCCTCTAAGACTTTTCAAATAAAATGTTATTGTATGTATAAAATATTTCCATGATAAATAGAGCAGGATTGTAGCCAAAAATAGAGAATTTCATTCATTAGAGAGAACTATTACGATTAACATCTACAAAGGTGCTGATATCACAAGGTGCGTATTGATTTCGGATAATAATCTATAGTAAGAGCCCTAATTGTTGCGTGTTTGCAACATAAAGGGCTTGTTTTGGTTTAAAAGACCGGTAATTCGGTCGGGTAGTTCATCATCTGTAAATAGGTCATCATTAGACAATGGAGGGAAGATTGCCGTGACTGAACCGTGTAATCCTTATTTAGAGGATGCCCACTTTCTCCGTTCTGTGCTCGATGCTTCTTCAGATGGTGTCTTGATTTCCGATGACAAAGGAAATGTATTATATATTAATAGTGCCTATGAGTCAGTTACAGGTTTAACAAAGGAGCAGATGGTAGGGAATAATCTCCGTAAACTGCGTGAAGAGAAACTTTTCAATTTTGCTGTATCACTGCTAGTCCTAGAGCAGAAAAAACCCGCTTCTATCATTCATGAGTATGTTACTGGCAAAAAGGCTTTGACCACAGGGAACCCCATCTATGGTGAAGATGGAAAGACAATCGTCGGGGTAATTTGCAATACCAGGGACATTTCAGGTTTGATCAATTTAAGGAATGAATTAGAGGCAACCAAAAAACTCCTGCAAAAGTATTCTGATGAAATACAGCAGCTGCGCAGGCAGCATATGCAACAGTATGAGGATATTATTTATAAAAGCAAAGCCATGGCAGATACGCTGCAGTTGGCATCAAAGGTAGCGCAATTTGACAGCTCTGTATTGATTCAAGGTGAATCCGGGGTCGGTAAAGAGCTTTTCGCAAAGTTCATTCACCAGCAGAGCCCTAGAGCTAAGGGCCCTTATATCAGGGTTAACTGTGCCGCAATTCCCGCAGAGCTTTTCGAGTCAGAGCTGTTTGGTTACGAACAAGGCTCTTTTACAGGGGCGAGCCAGAAGGGGAAACCCGGGATGTTTGAGCTGGCGAATGAAGGAACGATTTTGCTTGATGAGATCGGTGAACTCCCTTTAACAGTTCAATCCAAACTACTCAGAGTACTCCAAGAAAAGGAAGTTTTTCGGTTAGGTGCTCAGAATGCGACTAAGCTTAATGTCCGAGTGTTATCAGCGACAAATAAAGATCTGACTCAAGAGGTCAAAAAGGGTAATTTTCGAGAGGACCTTTTCTTTAGATTGAATGTTGTGCCGATCACTATTCCACCCCTTAGAGAGAGAAAAGAAGATATTCCCGAATTGATCCGCTACTTTCTCGAGAAGTTAAATAAACGTTATAAAAAGAATTTATTTATTTCTCTGGAGGCAATGAATATTATGGCCAATTACTCCTGGCCAGGTAATGTAAGAGAGCTGGAAAACCTGATCGAGTATTTATTTATCGTTAACACCGGCGATGAGATTGGCATGGAAGACCTCCCTGCCAAACTCGTTGCTAACCATGTTTTATCTGCACACAATATACCAGAGGTAGAACAAACAGGAAAACTTAATTATCTATTAGAGCGGTTCGAAAAAGACATTCTTCTCTCTGCGATCAAAATCCATCCATCTGTCAGAAAGGCAGCATCAGCTCTAGGTATTAACCCGTCAACATTATCCAGGAAGTTAAAAAAATTCGGCATCGGTCTGCCAGGAGAGAGCCTTACAATGGAGGGCTCTGCAGGCAAAAATAAGCTCACAATAAGCTGATTTAGCACACCCCTTCAGTTAACCCATCTTTTCTAAAGGCTGTTGCAAATGTGCAACAGAATATAAAACTGTTGCTAATTTGCCAAAATAGCATTATACCAGGCTAAAACGGGGAACATAAAACAACCCGTTGTCTGCAGGCAACACTAAATCCTAAAGATTCCACCTTCAACACCATAACCATGGTTATTAGCGGGCTGGTATGGTTATTGCATTTAAATAGATGCAAGTTAATTAACGGCCGTTAAGATTGACGATTTCACCAATTAAAAAACCTTAAATTAAGAAAGGATGGGTATCAATGGCAGAGAAGTGGGAGAAAAAAGAGAATTGGAACAATTATACAGACTCTGGTGGGCAGTATAATTTTGATGAGGAAATGCTGAATAGGGCGTTTGAGGAAGCCAAGAGGATCTACAGGGAAAGGGGTTTTCAAAGAAGAATGGGTTACGGGAAGGCCCCTGCTGTCACTACAGTGGATATGGCCAGGGCCTGGATGTCAGATGGGCACCCCTTTACCTGTGAGAACAACGAAGAAGTCTGCGCCAATGCCCTCAAAGTACTGGAAGCCGCAAGAAAAACAGGAGTCCCTATTTTCCATACAACTACCGGCTACACCGGGAAGAGACAGCTTGACTTATGTAGGTGGGACGAGAAAATTCCAATGCGCACATTAGATATTAACTCTGAATGGATGGAAATTGACCCCAAACTAAAACCCCAGCCGGAAGAACCCGTTATTCATAAGAAATATGCCAGCAATTTCTTCGGCACCCATCTAGCTGAAACCCTCTACTATTTAGGAGTTGATACAGTTATAGTAATGGGAGCCACTTCCTGCGCCTGTGTTAGACACACCGTTATGGATTCAACAGGATATGGATTTAAAACTATAGTTCCGGAAGGCACTATTGGAGATAGAGTGCCAGGTGTTATTGCCTGGAACCTATTTGATATGGATGCCAAGTTCTGCGATGTGGAGCCTTTAGAAAATGTAGTTAAATACCTGGAAGGCATCGACAAGAGCGTCTATAGAAGAAAAATATAGCAGGCATAGCAGGCAGGGCTTTTTGGATAAAAACAACTGAAAGATCAGCTTACTGCGCTGAAATGTAGATAGCTGAAATGTACTGGCAGGGGACACATATAATTAAATAATTAAACCGTGTCCCCTCTTATTATCACACATTCACCATCATCTTAGTTCTTAATAAAGAGCAGGCTGAGAGGTGACAAGATGGTTGCTACTGAACCGGGTTTGATAAACAGGTCAAAAAACTAGGAGGGGAAAAATGAGTATCTTAATTAAAAATGGCACTATAGTAACCTCGGTTAATGAATATAAAGCAGATGTGCTTATCGAAGGCGAAAAAATTGCAGCGATTGGCACGGATTTAGAAACCCGTGCTGACCAGATAGTAGATGCATCAGGTAAATATGTTTTCCCTGGTGGTGTAGATGAGCACCTGCACTATAATTCATTTAATTCTCTTGGTTATGAAACTTCTAATGCTGCGGCAGTAGGTGGTACTACAACAGTTGGTGATTTCGTTGTCCAGCCTAAAGGTATAGGACTTAAAGACTCCATCATTAAATATAAAAAAGAAGCAGTAGAAGGAAAAGCCATGGTCGATTATGTGCTGCACGGCATTATAATGGATCCCACAGACCAATCTTTTGATGATATACCGTCTATGCCTGAAGTTGGGGTGGCTTCAGTTAAACTCTTTATGGCTTATAAAGGCATGGATTACTATGCTACAGATGATTCTATTTTTAAAGCCTTACAGATAGCTAAAAAATGCGGCATAACGATTATGGTTCATGCTGAAAATGCAGATATCATAGATGTTAAAGTTAAACAGCTTTTAGCAGAGGGAAAAACCGGAACCGAATATTTCTCTGCATCAAGACCTATTTTGTGTGAAGCAGAAGCTACTTCCAGGGCTGTTTATATGGCAAAAATGGCTGATGCGCCAATCTTTGTAGTTCATGTAACCAACAGGGCGGCTGCAGAAGTCTTAAGGGAGGCTCGTGATGAAGGAGTTCATGCTTTTGGAGAAACCTGTACCCATTATCTGAGTTTAAATGACAAAAATTTAGAAAAACCGAATTTTGAAGGGGCAAAATATGTATGCAACCCGCCCTTAAGGCCACAAGAAGATGTTGATTTTCTGTGGAAAGCAATTCAGAATGGCTGGATTTTGGCGGTAAGCTCTGACCATTGCGCTGTTATCGGCGGTTTTGCGATTGCCAAGCATAAGGGGATCAATGATTTTAGCAAAATACCACCTGGTTCCCCAGGAGTTCAAGATCGCCTGCATATGATTTGGACATATGGAGTCGAAAAAGGCAAGATCTCTCGCACCAAGTTTGTTGATGTTTGCAGTACAACACCGGCAAAAATTTGTGGTATATACCCGCAAAAAGGGGAAATTGATGTTGGGTCAGATGCAGATGTAGTTATTTTTGATCCTGATTACAAAGGTGTTTTCAGTAATGAAACTAGTTTGCATGGCACTGATTACAACGCTTTTGAAGGCTTTGAACAAATAGGAAGGGCAGAAAAGGTATTCCTTAGAGGAAGTCTAGTAGCTGAAAACGGCAAATATCTTGGCAAAGAAGGCCAGGGCCAACAAGTAATGGCTAAACCATATGGCTTATGCTATGAAAATTTTAAATAAAAATAGTTGTTATTAATCCTACTCTCCCCACCCCGATTGCTGCATTGCTGCTGTACTCTAGATTTGTTATAAGCATTAAGGAGGGGTGGGGTTTTCGTTTGGTTGTAGTGTAAAGAGTATGTTGGCCCAAAACAACGGAGACATTTTCCCTGTTCTCTACTTGTAGGGGGAGTTTCAACCCTAGGGGGAGTTTCAACCCCTTCCAAACCAAGATTATAAATCAGGTGAAAGGGGTTGAATTTTTTAGGGTTAGAATACTCCTATGTTAGGAAAATTCTTTATTCAGAAATATCACTATATTTTCAACTACATTTTCTACTATTAAACGTCCTTTTTCAGCAGTACTTGATTTGCCTGTATACAATGCGCCTGATGAAGGTACTAGTGTTTTGGGAACAGGAAAAATCTGATAGTTTGGCGGTGTAAAATCCTCTTGCCCCATTAGTTCCTCTCTAACTAATTCGGGGTTAAAATACATCATCATAGAAGTTTCAGTAATTGCTGCATGCTCTAATGCCCACCCTCGAAATTCTACTTCGTCAAAGAGTTTCGGTAATAATTCAGGAGAAATATTATCCCACCAGTTACCAATTAATACTTTAGGAAAATCATTATTC
>JBASML010000125.1:0-3345 GCA_049656845.1 Syntrophaceticus sp. | reverse complement strand
GATATAGGCAGTAGGGTTTCTCCCGGCTGCAGCAGCTTTTTGTCTTTTCCTGCTAACTGAGAAGATATCAGCTGCATATCCTGGTAGACATTATCTTTTGTTGTGCTGCCGACAACCTGTTTGGGATCGCTGAAAGCTTTTTGGTGTTTGCTGTTTACATTTACATCTACTTTTTTAATGTCTTTTTCGTTTATTATGGTATTTGGCCCAAGATCTCTTGCTGCAACTATTACAGGTACATTTCGGCATGTAAATGTCAGATAGTAATAAACAGATATACCTGCCAACAGCGTTAAAACAACAGCTACTATTAAACGCGTCTTTGAAGTTTTTGTTTTTGAAAAAACACTCATTTATAAATATGCACCCCTTATTTGATTGTATTGGCAATTTTATCCTGAATAACTATGTAATTGTTGTTTATTGTTACTGCCAAAGCCATTGCAGCACCAACCATTACTAATACAACTGTACCTATCCATAAACCGGATTCGATAAAAGTTGAGCCTCTTTCATCGGATAGTATAAACCTAACCTTGTTCAACTTGACATCACCTCCCAAGTATTTTTCTAATAAAAATGCAGAAGACGTTTCTTTTTTAGAAACGTCTTCTGCTGGCTATTTACTAATTGCCAGTTGGGTTTCCAAACTCCCCGGCTGTATTGTCTAGTGTTTCTCCAATTGTATCATAGTTGCCTTGTAATTTCCCAGCTAGTACTATTCCAGCACCGGCCATAACCAAAACAACTAAACCAATCCACAGGCCGGATTCAATAAATGTAGAGCCTCTTTCATCGGACAATATAGAATTAATCCTGTTAAGCAATAGATATAACACCTCCCTTCTGGTTTTGACTTATGGATTATATATTTAAAGCATCACCCCCATCAAAAATGGAGCCGCTTCTGCAGCTCCTAAAAAAAACATTATCCAAGATGCCAGAGCCAGACAAGTACCAAATGGTATAACATCATCTGGTACTGGTTCATCTTCCTCTGGCAGTTTTGGCAAAATAAGAGACCCTTTCATACCGTATATAAACCGGTAGAAAATGCCTTTAAAAAACACTGATGCTCGGTTTTTTAGCTGTTTTTGTTCATACAGCTTAAATCCTCCCCATATTATGCTGATCACTGATCCTATAAGGAGAACCCAGATAACATTAAAACCATACCAAGCACCCAGAGCAGCAGCTAGTTTAACATCACCGCCGCCTACACCACCTATAAGTGCGCAGACCAGGAGTATAATAAAACCTATTGCCAGCCCCAGCAGGGCTACCTGCAGCCTAGATATGTAAATAGAATAACAAATCCCTGCTAATATCATCGGCAGGGTTACTTTGTTATAAATCAAACCGGTTTTAATATCTGTGTAGCCGCAATAGGTTACAGGTATAAGGCAGCCGAGATAAAAAATAATGTTTTCCATTTTACATCTTTGCATCTCCCTACAGGTTTGCTAGGCTGTTTTTGAAAAAGCCTGCAACACCGGATAATATGGTTTTCTTTTGCCGACCTGTCTGTATATCTAACATTTGCGCCACAGCTTCAGTATATGGAGCTTTAGGTTTATCAAGTACATAGCATATACTATTATTGCTGGCTTTTCTTAAACCGGGATCTTCAGGTAAACAAGCCATTACAGGCACAGCTGTGGTTTCACCAATGATTCTACGGCAGTCTGCTGTGGATAATGAGCCTTCAGCATTTTCCCCATTAATCACTATTGCTGTTTTGGGTTTTTGCTCTTTAAGCATAGGCATTACCTGCCAGATCGACATAAGATGAGATATATCAGGACGCACCGCGAATATAAGCATATCTAAATGCGGAATCACATGCTCCCATAGATAAGGCGAAGTAGGGCAGTCTACCCACACTGTTGAATAAGCTTCTGCTGTTGCTTTTAAAGACTCAATTATTTTTTCGGGTTTTAACTCAGTATATCTTTCTGCTGTTGCAGCACCCAGCACAAAGAACAGATTGTCTACCTCCGGATGCTGAATAAAACTGCTTTTTATGTTTTCTGTATTATTCCACCAAAGAATATTAGGGAAAAACGCCATCTGCTCCCCTAATACATCTAAACCGAAGGCATATCCCAAATAAGACAGTTCATTTAAATCAACTGCTGCTACCGGAAGATTATTTTTTTGAGCGGATAAAACTGCAAGTGATGCTGTCAAGGTTGTAGCCCCGCATCCGCCTGTTGATAAAATCCCAATAAGTTTACTGTGAATAAATTTCTTCTGTTCGACTAACCGCACTTCAGGAGGGCGTGAAGGGTCAAAATCCTCTAAGGCACTGTCCGGTATTTCTCCGGATAAAACCCCACGCTCAGTTTCAACCGGACTGTTTAATGCCCGGGCAATATAGTCAATATCAAGAACTTTTGCCATTTCACGAATTCTTTCAGCTATGTTGCCAGCCATGCAAACAACCCTCTTTTCCAGTCATCTTTAATTGATTCTGTTTTGCACTCTATTCCAACCATGTCCATGACTTCCTTAACTAAACTCAACCATTCTTCCTCATAGAGTACAGTACCTTGGTATCCTGCTTTTATGTGTTTTTCCCAGTTTTCAGGTATAACAGCAGACACTTTTGGTAGGGGAGATGTGCCTTTTTTAAAGCCAGAACAAAAGGCCTTTTCAATTTCTTTCAGTCCTGCTAGTTTAGGGTTGTATTTATTTACAACTATTCTGATTTTTGATGGTTTTACTCCCATAGCCAGCAGTGTAGGAGCAAATATCCCTGTTTCTTGGATTGAAAAGCTGGACTGGTCCACAACTGCATAGACAAGATCTGCATGAGAAAAAACTCCATGTATATATTCTTTTGTCCACGGTTCAGGGGGGGTGTCTACAACCACAGCATCAAAATCATTTTGCAGTGATTTTACTATACTCAGCAGCTCATTACCTGTAAACTGCTTACTGGCAACACCTACAGGACCGGGTAAAACCCAGAGGTTATCCGCTGCTTTAAGTAAAACCGAATTTGCATTTTCAAATGCTTTTTCTATTCCATACAATGGCTTTAAATTGAAAAATGTTGCTATATCAGGGGCAGCTATATTAAAATCACATATGGCAGTTTTTAGGCCACTGCTGGCAAGAACAGATGCAATGCTTACCGCTGTCGTTGTTTTCCCTACCCCTCCTTTGTTTGCATAAGTAATAAGGCAGGGGTTATTTGACCCTATAGGCTCTTCTTTAACAGCGTTTTCTTCAATTATTTTCAGTGCCTCAGCAGCCGATTCTGCAAATACAGCATCTGGCCTTTTCTTGCGTGCTGTCCAATCTGCAACTGTACCTGTAGCCATCACAATCAGCGGAACC
>JBASML010000124.1:0-6387 GCA_049656845.1 Syntrophaceticus sp. | reverse complement strand
AATCATAATGTTGTTATAAATTCAGGCGGTATACTATCACTTAACCATACTCCTTCTTTTTCTCTATAAAAGTTAATTCCTGAATCATAAGCTTTCTGCGCTAGGATCTTTAAAATCACAGGATCTTTTGTTCTGCGCAGTCCTACTTCATATGCTGATTTTATGTCAAGGGAAAGATGTACATACTGCCTGCCTCTAGGTTCTAAAGCGGTTTCTAAAATATTCTGTGCCGCCCTGGGTGTTGTGCCGTGATATAAAAATCTTGGGGGCGCTGTGGGGTGTTTCTCTATTTTAGATGGTAAGGAATGGCCGTAAGTTGCTCGTATTTTCCCATCCTTTATTTCAAACCGTTTTTTATGGGATTCATTGATGACTTTTTGCAGATCATCAATTGTTACATTTTTAAATCTCTGCGAGTGTTTTTTTAACCCTTCTATCAGATTTTCTACATCTGTCCAGCCTTTTTCATCTAAAATTAGACCGTAGTTTTGTGGAGCATGCCTTAATGCATGTGCTACAGTTTTGCTGAGTTTAATATATTTTTTATTCATTATGCTGTTCACCTATGCGCTATTTTATCGCCATATTGTTGGCCGTGGTTGTGCATTTTCCCCTGGTGCTGCTCATTCTATGTACTATTTTAACATGGTTTCTGGGCAGGTGAACACAGTAACACATGAACACAGAAACACAGAGGGACAGTCCCCGTGTGTTCCTTGTTCGTGTGTTCCCGTCAGCAATGGCGGATGGCTGATGTCGGTGTTTTCGGTTGCGGGAATCATTTTTGCTCTTCCGGCTGCCTTGCTCTTAGCCTGGCTGGGTCCAAAGGTTAGCGGGCTTATAGCTCTGGGCTGTACTATTCTAGGCTCTATTATTGGGGCAATGGCTCAAGGAGTGTCAACTATGCTGGTCGGCAGAGTGGTTGAAGGCATAGGGCTGGCCTTATAATAGCGGTTGTGGCTCCGGCAGTTATCAGCATGTGGTTTGAGCCTGAGGAACGGGGACTGCCAATGGGTATATCTGGGCATCATGAGGAACGGGGGTTGCCAATGGGTATCTGGGGGCATCGTGGGTGTCATTGGGTACGTTCATTGGCATCCCAGGCAGCTGTTGTGATTTGGAATACAAAGAAATCTTTACAGCTGCTGCTGTATTTGGTACATCCTTTGGTAAATGTCTCTCCGTGCCATTAATTCCTGGTGGGTGCCTCTTTCCACCACCCGGCCCTGCTCCAGGACCAGTATTTCATCCATCTCCTCCAATCCTATTAGCCGATGGGTGATCATGATTGTGGAACGATGTTGCATTAATTCTTTGACAGCAGCCAGTACCTCTCTTTCGGTGATGGGGTCGAGTCCTTCGGTGGCTTCATCTAAAACCAGAATGGGTGGGTTGCTTAAAAACATTCTAGTTAGGGCTACCAGCTGTCTTTGTCCCCCGGATAGTTTCCAGCCTCCTTCACCAATTACGGTATCCAGCCCCGCGGGCAGCTTTTCCAGGTGTGGCAGAAGCCCGACTCGCTCTGCTGCTGCCCATAATTCTTCTTCCTTTGCATTAGGTTTAGCCAGCAGCAGGTTTTCTCTAATGGAAGCGTTAAACAAATAGGTTTGTCGGGAAACCAAACCCAGTGTAGACCACAGGACTTCTTCGGGGAAAGAGTTTATTTCCCGACCTCCTATAGTAATAGAGCCTTTTTCATAGCTCCAAAAGCCCAGCAGTAATTGGGCTAATGCACTTTTCCCCGCTCCGCTGGGCCCTACAATTGCTATCTTACCGCCGGGTGAAAGGGATAGGTTAATTTCCTTTAATATAGGCTGGTCAGAGCCGGGATAAGTGAAGGAAAGGTTTTTGATCTCCAACTTATAGTCTGGTAGAGGTGTCCAGGGTTCCTGTAGCGGAGGACGGGTTATGATGGGTGGAGTATCTATTAGTTCCAGCACCCGTTCTCCGGTGGAAATGCTGTCTTCCATATTGGGAATAGTCTTAGCCAGGTTGTGGACAGCTTCAAAACTGGCTAACACTCCTAAAGATAGAGAGGCGACCCAGATACCTTTGATTTCTCCTTTTGCTGCCAACATAATAGCTAATAACAAAACAGCTCCCATAGCCAGATGGGATGTGAGTTGGGTTAAGGTGCCGGTTAAGGCATTTCTGCGTGCGAGCCGGTTTTGCCAACGGGTTAAATTGTTGTCCTGCCCCGCGGCTGCCTCGATGGTGTCCAGGGCTCTGTTGAAGGTGGTAATGTCTGTGAGGCCTTTGATGCTGTCCGCAAGACGGGTATTCAGCAGTTCTTTAGCATTGGCTAATTCTTTTTTTGATTTTGTTAGTTGTCTGACCAATAAAGGTATACCAACAGCAGCTGAAATATAAAAGACAGCAAAGGTTACCATCAAGGACCAGTGGAATTGTCCCAGAAAAATAATGGTGGCAATAAACACCAGCAGTACAGTCAAGGGGGGCAGCAGCACACGAATATAGATTTCCTGTAATTGTTCCACATCGGCTACTAATCGAGATAGCAGCTGGCCGCTGTGAAAGCCTTGGAGCTGACCTGGGGAAAGGGCAGCTAAAGAGGCGTAAACCCAATTTCTTATGTCCCCTAAAACAGCCAAAGCGGCTTGATGGGTCATATACCGCTCCCCATAGCGAAAAGCAGACCGGGATAAACCGAAAAAGCGCACTGTAGCGATCAGCTTCATTAAATCCATTACCGCGGGTTTTAAAGCGGACCAAGACAGCAAAAAAGTGGAGGCGATTAACAGCCCCATATTACTGCCTATGGTGAGAAAGGCTAAGAAAATCCCTATAGCCATGGGTTTCCAGTAAGGAAGCATTATTTTGGCTAAGCGGAGGAGTGTTTTCATATTATCTTCCCTCCATGGTTCTCTCATAACCCCAGATGGGAGCGCCCGCCGAAGGCCCATAGGCCTGCCGCAGCCGGTAGTAGCTTCCTCCAGCCCTTAACAGTTCTTCATGGGTTCCCATTTCTACCACTTGGCCCTTTTCCAGCACGATAATCCGATCCACCATCTTTAAAGTGGTTAATCGGTGGGTTACCAAGATGGCTGTTTTACCCACCAGCAGCCTTTGTAATGCGGTCTGGATCAGTTGCTCATTTTCCGGATCGAGGCCCGCAGTGGCTTCATCCAACAATACTAATGGGCTGTCCACTAAAAATGCCCGGGCTAAAGCCAATCTTTGACTTTGTCCGCTGCTTAAAGAACGGGCTCCTTGACCGATGATTGTATCGTAGCCTAAGGGAAGGGCCTCAATGACAGCATGGATCTCTGCTAAGCGGGCTGCCTGTTTTACCTCTTGTAGGGTGGCTTGAGGCTTGCCAAAGGCAATATTATCTCTTACAGTTCCGTAAAACAGGTAAGGATTTTGGGGCACCAGAACCACTTGCTTTCGCCAGCTGGGCAAATGGAAATCCGATAAGGGGGTTTGTCCGAGCAGAATCTGCCCTTGCTGGGGGGTGATAAAGCCCATTATAAGCTGTAAAACAGTGCTTTTTCCGGCTCCGCTGAACCCTACAACTGCGATTTTTTCTCCTGTTTCGATGGTAAAAGAAACATTTTTGAGAGCAGGGGTTCTCTTCTCGTAGGCAAAGCTGACATCAGCAAAAGTAATCCCTTGAGACAGTGTTTGCTTGTCAGCTATTTTTGTGCCTCCCTGTTGAGGAGGCAAGGGTGTGTTTAAAATGGCAAAAATATCGGGTGCCGCTTTGATCCCGGTGATTCCGGCATGATAATTAAGCCCTAGGGTCCTCAAGGGAGTGTAAAATTCTGGTGCTAATAATAACAGGAAAAAGGCAATTTCAAAAGCTATCTTTCCGTAGATGAGCCTTAATCCCAGGGCTACCGCTATGATGGCGGTGCTGATGGTCATAATAAATTCCAAAAAGAAAGCTGATAAAAAAGCGATTCTGAGGACACTCATGGTGCTGGACTGCCATTCCCTGCTTAAACGGGCAATGATTTTAGCTTGGGTGGCACTTTGTCGCAGGAGTTTCAAAGTGGGCAGCCCCTCCATCACATCAAGAAAATGGCTGCTCATCCGGCCCAAGATATGCCATTGTTTAGTGGCTTTTTTGTCTGCCAGGTTGCCGATGAGGATCATAAATAAAGGGATTAAAGGGGCTGTCAGCAGAAAAACCAAGCCTGTGAGCAGGTCCCTGGGGAAAACCACCAATAAAATTCCCACAGGGATAATGGCAGCTAAAACCAGATTGGGCAGATAGCGAGAAAAGTAGACCTCCAGGGCTTCTACCCCTTCCACTAAGGTGTTGACAAGCTGGCCTGTATCTTGACGGCGCCCGTATACTGGCCCCAGGAGAAAAATATGCTGCAACAGCTCCCGACGCAGGTTTTCTTTTACCTGTGTAGCACCTCGGTGAGCCAGTATTTCCCCCAGCCAAAAAAGGAAAGCCCTGAGGAAAATTATGAGCAGCAGCCATAAGAACAAAGGGCTTAGGGCTGCTAATCCTAAGCCTTTTAAAAAACTACCGTCAACGATGCGGGCGATGACCATGGCCTGGAGTATGATTAGGATTCCTGTAAGTGTGCCGGTGAGGATGACTGATATGAACTCTTTTTTCATGTGCCTGGTTAGTTTGAGCAAAGTGTTTGTTGGCATCGGATCTCCTCCCTTTCGCTGACGGTTGCAGCAGATCAAAGAAAGCGAGGTTTGGAAAAACCCCGCCTCAAAGATTTCAGCTTTTAGTATTTCAGGTCATCCACACTGACCCGGTGGCGGAAAGTCCAGTAAGCCCAAGCTTGATAAGCTATAACAATGGGTACCAGGATTGCCGCCACAACAGTCATCGCCTTTAGTGTATTAATTCCAGAGGTGGCATTGTAAATAGTTAGGCTCCAAGCCGGATCCAAGCTGGAAACCATTACCCGTGGGAACAGCCCGCTAAAGATTGTGGCTACAGTAAACACAATGGTTAAAGCGGTGGCTGTAAATCCACGGCCGAAACTACCTCCTCTGGCAGATAGGTAAGATACAATCAAGGCAACTGCTGTTAAAACCAGGATAATCAAGGAGATGGGCTTAGCCATAATATCTGTTTCTACCAGTAAGAGAACTGCCATGGCGATTATGGCAATAAGAGCGATTAACCCCAGCTTAGGAGCCAGGCTTTTCACTCGTTCCAATAGCTCTCCTTCTACTTTTAAAGTTAAATATAATGAGCCGTGATAGGCAAATAAAGCCACAAAGGCTATGCCGGCCATAACTGTAAATGGTGAAAACAGGGAGAAAAGGCTGCCTGCAAACTGCATCTGGGCATCAATAGGCACCCCGCGGATTAGGTTGGCTACTGTAATTCCCCATAACAGAGCCGCAAGCAGGCTCCCAAACCACAAAGCCCAATCCCATAAAGAACGCCAGAGGTGGCTATTATCCCTGCTTCGAAACTCAAAGGATACCCCCCGGATAATCAAGGCAAACAGGAGCAGGAACAGCGCCAGGTAAAAACCGCTGAACAGTGTTGCATACCAGTTGGGAAAAGCGGCAAAAATGGCACCGCCGGTTGTGATCATCCACACCTGGTTCCCTTCCCAAACAGGCCCGATGGAGTTGAAGATAACTCGCCGTTCTTTATCTGTTTTGCCTACAAAGGGCAGCAAGATCCCAACTCCGTAACTGAAACCTTCTAAAAAGAAGAAGATGCAAAACAATAAACCTATTAGGAAGAACCACAGTACACTTAGGTCCATAGGGATGCCTCCTCTCCGGGATCCGTGGTTTCTCTGCCTGTATCAATGGGAGCCGGTCCCTGTTTGGCGTATTTGGCCATCAGGAACAGATCAGCTGCGGCTAAAAGGACATAGATGATGGTAAAGCCGATGATGGTAATCCAGATTTCGCCGGCAGATACATTAGGGGAAACCGCCTCATTTACTTTTTGTAAGCCGAAGACAACCCAGGGCTGTCTACCTATTTCGGCCATCATCCAGCCGAAGAGATTAACTATGAATGGTAGTGGAATTGCCCACAGAAATCCCTTTAATAAAAGACGGCTGTTCTCTAACCGCCCAGTGTGGTAAGCAAAAAGACCCAAGACAGCAAGTAATGCCATTAAAGAGCCGAATCCTATCATAAAACGAAAACTCCAAAAGATGGTAGCTACCGGAGGCAGATAATCTCCTGGGCCATATTTGGCTTCGAACTCTGACTGAAGATCCCGCAGGCCCTTTACCTCTCCGGAAAACTTGTTATAAGACATAAAACTGGTGGCTCCGGGCACTGCAATCTCCCAAGAGTTTTTCATGTTCTCCTGGTCGATAATAGCTACCACAGCAAAAGGAGCGGGATCAGCTGTTTCCCATAATGCTTCTGCAGCCGCCATTTTCATCGGTTTATTTTTGACCAGGTATTGAC
>JBASML010000123.1:0-2713 GCA_049656845.1 Syntrophaceticus sp. | reverse complement strand
GTATGAGGAGCAGTACTCTAACACTGTTTTGGCCGGTAATTATCTGGTACGGGGGAAGAAGTATTACCAGGGGGAATCGATTCTCTGGCGGAAGTACCTGAGTGCAGGATGGCGGGAGCTGCCTAGCTGTCTCAAAGCCGGGGGAAGGGTATCTTATGTGGATGATGCGGATGGCCTGGAACTGAAGCAGCGCACCAAGAAATATATCAGGGCAATGGATAATGCAGCCCGTGCCAAGGCCCGGGAGATTGTTCCGATTTTTGCCGGGCTCTTTGATGTGGGGGAGATCCTTGATTTGGGAGCCGGCTCTGGGGCGGTGACTGCGGGTTTTTTGGAGCATTTTCCAGGTATGAAGGGGACACTGGTGGATCTGCAGCAGGTGATCCCGGTGGCCAAAGAGATGATCCAGGAACGGGGGCTCACCGGTCGTGTGCAGTTTCAGGACGCTAATATCCTGGAAGCCGGGAAGCTGCCGGAAAAGCACTTTGATTTGGTTATCCTTTCCAATATCGTGCATGCCTACTCTGAGGCAGAAATTTCGGGAATCCTGCGCCAGGCTGCCCAGGTGTTGAAACCTGGTGGTTATCTCCTGGTCCATGACTTCTTCCTGGATCATTTTCCTGATAAGGCAGCACTCTTTGATCTCAATATGTTCATTAATACATATAACGGCAGGACCTTTCCATCAGATTGGGTGGTGGAGCGGCTGCAAGAAAACGGCTTGCAGTCTACAGGTTTGATCCCCCTGCAGTCAGATACCGGGGTGATCATTGCCTCCAGGGAAAGCTCAGCACTCGACCAGTTGGCTCTGGATCCTGTTGAGCAGCTGCTGCATAAAATCAGGTTGCTGGGTTTTCGCGGGGCTGTTCCCATTGCAGCCAGGGATGTGCAGGTTGCAGACTGGGTTCCGCTGCGCTGCGGTTTTGGGTGTGAGTGTTATGGTGATCCCCACTGTCCGCCGCACTCCCCAACACCAGATGAAACTCGGAGAGTACTGGACTGTTACAGCAAAGCCTTGCTCCTGGAGGGAGAACCCCCGACCAGGGATTTTCAGAAGCTTGCCCTCAAGGCTGAAAAGGCGGCTTTTCAGGCAGGTTTCTACAAGGCTTTTGTTTACTGGGCAGGGCCATGTTCTCTCTGCAGGGAGTGCGCGCCTGATGGGGAGTGCCGCAATACCCGTGATGCCAGGCCTTCAATGGAGGGATCCGGGATCGATGTCTTTGCCACAGCCAGGCAGGCGGGGTTTTCTCTGCGCCCTTTATCCAAAACCGATGACTATGTCAAATACTTTGCACTACTGCTGTTGGAGTGATAAATATGCGTGTTTTAATGGTACAAACACCTTCTGTAGAAACATTTACCTCGGAAAAGGTCTACCCCATCGGGATCGTGCTGCTGGCAGGAGTCTTGAAGAAAAAGGGGCATCAGGTGGAGATCCTCGACCTCAACCTGGATCATGACCCTTATGGGGTGCTGCAGGAAAAACTCCTGGACTTCAGGCCTGAGGTTATCGGCTTTTCTCTGCGCAATATCGATCCCTTGGGTAACAAGAATACATCACTGATCCCCCAGTTTACAGCTGCTGTACGCCTGGCTGCTGTTCTTCTTCCCAAAGCAACTTTGATTGCCGGTGGGACGGGTTTTTCTCTTTTTCCGGAGAGGATCATGCAGGAGTTGCCGGAGTTGGACTATGGAATCGTGGGGGAGGGGGAGTACACTTTCCCTGCACTCCTGGAGTCACTGGATCATCCCGTACAGCTGCCTGGTCTCTGTTACCGTGAAGGGAAGGATGTTTATCAGCTGCCCTCTGCAGCAGATTTCGATATGGCCTGCTATCTTCCGCCTGACCGGAGGCTGTGGGATATTGCACCCTACCTGGATCTCAACAATTACACACCATCGATCGGGATCGAGACCAAAAGGGGATGCCCCTTCAACTGCTCCTACTGTGTTTACCCGCAGCTGCAGGGAAGAGAACTGCGCCGCCGCAGTGCCGCGGATGTGGTTGATGAGGTGGAATTTCTGCATAAAGAGTATGGTGTCAAGCAGTTCCACTTCAATGACCCTGTATTAAATATACCCCGGGGTCACCTGGAGGGGATCTGCCAGGAGATCTTGAAAAGAAAGCTCCAGATCAGGTGGGATGGTTTCTTCCGGGAAGACCATCTGGATGCAGAGAATATCGCCCTTTTTGAGGATGCGGGGTGTGAGTGTTTCTCCTTCTCTCCTGATGGGCTCTGCCAGGAAGCCTTGGATGTGCTGGGCAAGCGGGAGGCCGAGGATGATATCCTGAAGGCAGCCCGCCTCGCTGCCGGCCGGGATGTGCTCAGCGTTTATCACTTTATGGTCAATGTCCCCGGGGAGAATGAGCGGACCATCGAAAAGGGGAAACAGATGCTGGAGAGGATTTATGAACTGCATGCACCCAAAAAAAACCTAGGCACCATCGTGCTCAACAACATTCGGATCATGCCAGGTACTCGTATAGAAAAGATCGCCAGGGATGAAGGTGTGATTACACCAGATACCGACCTGCTTTATCCTGTTTATTACAACCCCAGGCCCTATGACACCCTGCGCTACCGTTTGGAAACATTTCATTTCTGCAAGAATGTCTTTATGTGGAAGGGAGTAGATGTGTAAATGAAAGTACTGCTCTTAGAACACCCAAGAACTGTTGCACAGGAGCGCTGCAATGATATCGCCAATACCC